>NZ_JAAGPE010000649.1:0-1606 GCF_017104605.1 Burkholderia sp. Ac-20384
CGCCCCCGCCCCCGCCAAGGCCGCACCGGCCGCGAAACGTGCCGCTGCCGGCAGCCCGCGCGCCAAGGCCGTACGCGCGCGCAAGGTCGCCTGACGCACCGCGTTCCGACGAAAAAACGCCGCCGTTGCCTGCGCACGGCGGCGTTTTTACATCTGGCGGCCGCTTCGGCGCGGTCGGCGCATCAGCGCATCAGCGCCGCAGCAGATACGCGAGCAGCACTTCGGTGTTCATCCGGACCATCTCCGCGCGCTCGTCGGAGTCGGTGAAGTCACGGCCGAGCGTCGCGGCGAGCGTGAAGCGGTTCGACACGATGTAGTAGCCGAGCCCCGACAGCGTCACGTAGAAGCGCAGCGGATCGACATCGGTGCGGAACAGCCCGGCCTTCTGGCCGCGCGTCAGCACGTTGCCGAGCTTCGCGACGATCGGCGACATCATCTCGCGGATCCGCGTCGACTTGTGCAGGTAGCGCGCTTCGTGCAGGTTCTCGTTGTTGATGAGCCTGAGCAGTTCCGGATGGTCGCGGTAGTAGTCCCAAACGAAATGCGCGAGCCGCGTGACGGCTTCGACCGGCGCGACGCCGTCGAGATCGAGCTCGCGCTCGGCCTCGGTCAACGCGGAGAACGCGTGTTCGAGCACGGCCGTGAACAACTGCTCCTTGCTGCCGAAGTAGTAATAGAGCATGCGCTCGTTGGTTTCGGCCCGGCGCGCGATCTGGTCGACGCGTGCGCCGAACAGCCCTCCACTCGCGAACTCTTCGGCTGCCGCCATCAGGATGCGGCGGCGCGTACCTTCAGGATCTCTTTTGATTTTTGGCTGATTCATGGTGGCGTTTTGCTATGTGAGCCGCTTGATCCGGACCGGCACCCCCACCGCCTTGGCGCCGGCCGCCCTGGAACGGGCGCGCCGCGGGCGGCCGCCCTCCTGCTGAGCCCCTGCAAAAAAGCGGTTCGATTATGCGCACAGACGGCGTCCAGCGCAATGCGGGAAATCGGCGATAATCGAGCTTTGGCAAACCTTTCCGACCGCGTCCGACGCGGCCGAGAGCCATTCGGCGCCGCTGCGCCCGTTGTCACCGTGACCGATTCCAAAACACTCGCAGATCGCATCGAAGATCTGCTTCCCCAGACGCAATGCACGAAGTGCGGCTATAACGGCTGCCGCCCGTACGCCGAGGCGATCGCCGCCGGCGACGCGAACTACAACCAGTGCCCGCCCGGCGGCGCCGAAGGCATCGCGCGCCTGTCGAGCCTGCTCGGCAAACCGGTGATTCCGCTGAACCCCGTCAACGGCAGCGAGCATCCGCGCGCGGTCGCCTTCATCGACGAAAGCCTGTGCATCGGCTGCACGCTGTGCATGCAGGCGTGCCCGGTCGATGCGATCGTCGGCGCGCCGAAACAGATGCACACGATCATCGAATCGCTGTGCACCGGTTGCGACCTGTGCGTGCCGCCCTGCCCGGTCGACTGCATCGCGATGCTGCCGGTGACCGGCGAACGCACCGGCTGGGACGCGTGGTCGCAGGAACAGGCCGATGCCGCGCGCGAACGCCACGACCTGCGGCTCGCGCGCCAGCGCCGCGAACGCGAGGCCGCCGAAGCGCGCGAG
>NZ_JAAGPE010000650.1:0-1601 GCF_017104605.1 Burkholderia sp. Ac-20384
AGGGAGGATGGCAAAGTTTGGAGCCACGCGGCGTGGCGCATGTGGCCGATGCGAGGTGCGGTACAGGGATGCGAAGCAGTTGGAGCTCGAATCACTTTAAGGTTCCGAGTCCTCGGCGATGACTAAGAGACGGTTTCAAAAAGGGCCCGTAGGGCTGTTAACTTTCGCGGCGAGCTGTTAACCTCAGGCATCGGAACAACCGAGACCGAGGAGATGGGCAAGCCGATCATCGACGACGAATTGTGGATACTGATCGAGCCGTTACTGCCGCCACCCAAGCCGCGGCGCGAGAAGAACCCGGGTCGCCTACCTGTTTCGAATCGCGCCGCGCTGACCGGCATCTTGTTCGTTCTCAAGACCGGACTGCGCTGGCGCGATCTGCCTGCCGAGATGGGTTGCGGCTCGGGCGTGACATGTTGGCGACGACTACGCGACTGGCAGGCTGCCGGCGTGTGGGACCGCCTGCACGAACTGCTGCTCGCGAAGCTGCGCGCGGCAGACCAGATCGACTTCTCGCGAGCCGCTGTCGATTCATCATCGATTCGCGCCGTTGGGGCGGGCCAAAAACTGGGCAAAACCCTACCGATCGAGCGCGACCCGGTTCCAAGCACCACATCGTCACCGACGCCAACGGCACGCCGCTCGCCGCGATCCTGACCGGCGCGAACGTCAACGACGTCACGCAGTTGCTGCCGCTGATCGACGCGATTCCGCCGATTCGCGGATTGCGCGGCCACCCACTGCACAGACCGCGTGTGGTCTACGCCGATCGTGGTTACGACTCCGAGCGACATCGGCAAGCGTTGCGAAATCGCGGTATCGAGCCGGTGATCGCCAAGCGCCGTACCGAACATGGCAGTCGCCTTGGCAAATATCGCTGGGTCGTGGAACGCACGCATGCTTGGCTGCATCACTTCCGTCGCCTCCGTATTCGTTTCGAGCGACGTGCCGATATACACGGTGCGTTCCTCAAACTCGGTTGCTGCCTGATCTGCTGGAACACCCTCCGGCGCGCCGAACAGTCTTTATGAAACCGTCTCTAAGAGCGGAGAATGGCCGTCTTGCGAAATGCGCCACCCGCATATTGATTTTCTATCCTATTTAATGATTAAATCGCAATATATCGGAGTTATAAATATCTGGCTTAACGTGCACCGGACCGGTATCTTGGACAGCGAACACGACTTCCTCCGGCGCTTACGTTGGCCGAAATGGCGAGTGTGCGCTTGAGCGATAGGCAGGTGTAGATCGTATGGATGCCGGGCAGCGGAAAATTCGCACCGGGTCGGCAAGCGCTCGTGCCCCCGTTCGATATCGGCGAGTCCGCATCTCTGGAATTCCTTTCGCGCCTGATATATATGCGACCCGGTCTTCGACCAGATCCGGAACTGGCGCCCACAAAAACAGGTCGCGGTTCTTGGGGCGGATGCTGGGCGGGAGAGCCGCGGACATCGGCATCGGGTGAAGTGGGCGCGCTAGCTGTGAAGCTTCAATAGGTTGTATCGATGGTTCATCCGGACTGAGTCTGGGAGACTGGAAGTCGCCAAACACCCAACCTTCCAGGAACCCAGCCGGATGAACACCCATAAGAATGCCCGACT
>NZ_JAAGPE010000651.1:0-1358 GCF_017104605.1 Burkholderia sp. Ac-20384
AGCTCCGGCGCGACGGGCGCGGGGTTCGCGGGACGGGCGGCGATCTGCCGCTTCGCGGGATCGCTCGGATGGGGCTGGTTCTTCGCCATGATTCGGTACGCAGGGCAGGCGCGTTCGGGCGCGCGGGCAAAAAAAAGCCGCTGCACGGCGGCAGCGGCTTGTCCGGCCAGACCCGCATCGCGGCAGCGGACGCCATTGTAGCGCCCGGCGCGACAGGTCTCGCGGCTTACTTCTTGTCGTGCAGGCTTTCGAGGTAGCGCTGCGCGTCGAGCGCGGCCATGCAGCCCGTGCCGGCGCTGGTGATCGCCTGGCGGTACACGTTGTCCTGCACGTCGCCCGCGGCGAACACGCCGGCGACGCTCGTCGACGTCGCGTTGCCGTGCAGGCCGCTCTTCGTCAGGATGTAGCCGTCCTTCATCTCGAGCTGGCCCTGGAACAGGTCGGTGTTCGGCTTGTGGCCGATCGCGACGAACACGCCTTGCACGGCGAGATCTTCCGTCGCGCCCGTCTTCACGTTCTTGATGCGCAGGCCCGTGACGCCCGAATCTTCGCCCGTCACTTCGTCGAGCACGTGATCCCACTTGATCACGACGGCGCCTTCCTTTTCCTTCTCCAGCAGGCGGTCGATCAGGATCGGCTCCGCGCGGAACTTGTCGCGGCGGTGGATCACCGTGACCTTCTTCGCGATACCGGTCAGGTAGAGCGCTTCCTCGACGGCCGTGTTGCCGCCGCCGATCACCGCGACTTCCTGGCCGCGATAGAAGAAGCCGTCGCAGGTCGCGCAGGCCGACACGCCCTTGCCCATGAACAATTCTTCGGACGGCAGGCCGAGATACTGCGCGGACGCGCCGGTCGCGATGATCAGCGAGTCGCACGTGTATTCGCCCGAGTCGCCGATCAGGCGGATCGGCTGCTCGTGCAGCTTCGCGGTGTGGATGTGATCGAAGATGATTTCGGTGTTGAAGCGCTCGGCGTGCTCGAGGAAGCGCGCCATCAGCTCCGGACCCTGCACGCCTTTCGCGTCTGCCGGCCAGTTTTCGACGTCGGTCGTGGTCATCAGCTGGCCGCCCTGCGCGATGCCGGTGATCAGCACCGGGGACAGGTTGGCGCGTGCCGCGTAGACGGCAGCCGTGTAGCCGGCGGGGCCGGAACCGAGAATCAGGACTTTGGCGTGTTTGGGCGTGGACATGTGCGAATCCGTAAAAGGCGGCCGCGGCGGGCGGGGTAGGGCTCGCCGTACGATCCGGGTTGACCGGGATGCCGTCATAGATGGGTATCAGACGCGCATTATAAAGGCCCCGTTGCTGCGCTGCCGAACGAGAGTTTCAATCGCGGCGATAGTGTCGGGCAGTGCAACG
>NZ_JAAGPE010000652.1:0-1571 GCF_017104605.1 Burkholderia sp. Ac-20384
GGCCCCGCCGGGCTGTCGGCGGCGATCCGGCTCAAGCAGCTGGCCGCCGAGAAAGGCACCGAGATCGGCGTGTGCGTGCTCGAGAAGGGTTCCGAGATCGGCGCGCACATCCTGTCGGGCGCGGTGATGGACCCGCGCGCGATCAACGAACTGTTCCCCGACTGGAAGGAACGCGGCGCACCGCTCGACGTCGAGGTGACGGAAGACCGCTTCCTGTTCCTGTCCGAGAAGGGCGCGGTCACCACGCCGAACTGGGCGCTGCCCGCCAACTTCCAGAACCACGGCAACTACGTGATTTCGCTGGGCAACGTCACGCGCTGGCTTGGCGCGCAGGCCGAAGCGCTGGGCGTCGAGATCTTCCCCGGCTTCCCCGCCGCCGAGATCCTGTACAACGACGACGGCTCGGTGAAGGGCGTCGCGACCGGCAACATGGGCGTGGGCAAGGACGGCGAGCCGACCGAGAACTTCCAGCTCGGCATGGAGCTGCACGCGAAGTACACGCTGTTCGCCGAAGGCTGCCGCGGCCACCTCGGCCGCCAGCTGATCTCGAAGTTCAAGCTCGACGCGAACGCGGAACCGCAGGCCTACGGGATCGGCATCAAGGAGCTGTGGGAGATCGATCCGGCCAAGCACAAGCCGGGCCTCGTGATCCACACGGCCGGCTGGCCGCTGAAGTCCGATACGTACGGCGGTTCGTTCCTGTATCACATGGACAACAACCAGGTCGTGGTCGGCTTCGTGGTCGGTCTCGGCTACACGAACCCGTACCTGTCGCCGTTCGAGGAATTCCAGCGCTACAAGACGCACCCGTCGATCCGCGCGTTCCTGGAAGGCGGCAAGCGCGTGTCGTACGGCGCGCGCGCGATCACCGCGGGCGGGCTGCTGTCGCTGCCGAAGACGGTGTTCCCGGGCGGCGCGCTGATCGGCGACGACGCGGGCTTCCTGAACGCATCGCGGATCAAGGGCAGCCACGCGGCGATCAAGACCGGCATGCTGGCCGCCGACGCCGCGTTCGACGCGGTGCAGGCCGGCCGCCAGAGCGACGAGCTCAACGCGTACCCGGACGCCTTCAAGCAGTCGTGGCTGTACACGGAGCTGTACCGTGCGCGCAACTTCAAGCAGTGGATGGCCAAGGGGCTGTACCTCGGCACGCTGATGGTCGGGCTCGAGCAGAAGGTGATGGGCGGCAACGTGCCGTGGACGCTGCATCACAAGCACGCGGACCACGAGATGCTGAAGCCGGCATCGCAATGCCAGCCGATCGAGTATCCGAAGCCGGACGGCAAGCTGACGTTCGACCGGCTGTCGTCGGTGTTCATCTCGAACACGAACCACGAGGAGAACCAGCCGGCGCACCTGACGCTGAAGGATGCGAACGTGCCGGTGGACGTGAACCTGCGCACGTACGCGGGGCCGGAGGGGCGCTTCTGCCCGGCGGCCGTGTATGAATTCGTGAAGAACGACGACGGCAGCGATCGCCTGGTGATCAACGCGCAGAACTGCGTGCACTGCAAGACCTGCGACATCAAGGACCCGACGCAGAACATCGTGTGGGTCACGCCGGAAGGCGG
>NZ_JAAGPE010000653.1:0-1361 GCF_017104605.1 Burkholderia sp. Ac-20384
TCGCGCGATGCCGTGCAACGCCCGCGCGGCGCGCGCATGCTCGACGGCGAGCTGGCGCATCAGCACACGCCGCTTGCCGTCGAGCGCTTCCTGCGCGAAGGTGCGCGACGAACCCGATACGTGCGCCCAGTGCGCGGCCAGCGGCGCGGCGCCAGCCGGATCGTGCAGCAGCGCGCCGACGTCGTTCATGAAGTCGTAGCCGGTCGTGCCGTCGACGGCCCAGTCGGCGCGCAGCACCTCGCCGGGCGCGAGGATCTTCTCGACGACGACGAACGGCCGCGCGTCGCGTTGCGCGGCAAGTCGATCATGCAGCCGCCGGCAATATGCGCGCGGATCGGCGAGGCCGTCGACGTGATCGACGCGCAGGCCGTCGATATAGCCGGCCGCATGCAGTCGCAGCGGCAGCGCATGGACGGCGTCGAACACGGCATCGTCGTCGACACGGATGGCCGCGAGCGTCGCGATGTCGAAGAAGCGCCGCCAGTTCAGCTCGTCGGCGGCCGTGCGCCACCACGCGAGCCGGTAGTGCTGGCGTTCGAGCAGCCGGTGCAGGCACGCGCGCGAGCGCGCATGGCGCGGATCGGCGCCGCGCAGCACCGCGTCGAGCGCATGCGGGCCGTGCGTGGCCGCGTGGTCGCGCAGCGCCGCATGCGCGTCGGCCAGTCGGGCACTGTCGCGCGGCGGCGCAGCGTCGAAGCGTTCGGCGAGCGCATTCAGGTCGGTGCGATTCGTGATGCGCAGGATGTCCGCATAGGTGGCGGCGGCCACCGGCAGCCGTCGCCCGGGGCATGACACGAAGAAGCGTCCGGTGGCCGGATCGGCGTCGAGCGTGATGTCGCCGGCCGCGAGCGCTTCACCGTACGGCGTGCCGAGGCAGGGCAGCAGCACCTTGCCGTCGAGCGCTGCGTCGGGCGGATGCCAGTCGATGTCGAAGTGGCCTGCGTACGGGCTCGCGGGCCCCCATTCGAGGACATCGTTCCACCAGCCGTTCGACGAGCCGCCGACGCCCATGTGGTTCGGCACGATGTCGACGATCACACCGAGCCCATGCGCGCGCAGCGCATCGACGAGCCGGACGAAACCGGCTTCGCCGCCGAGTTCGGCGTTGAGCGTGCCGTAATCCACGGTGTCGTAGCCGTGTCGCGAACCGGGTTCGGCCGTCGCGACCGGCGACAGGTACAGGTGGCTCACGCCGAGCCGCGCGAAGTAGCCGGCGTGCGCGGCCGCGTCGTCGAACGTGAAGCCCGCATGCAGCTGCAGCCGCAGCGTCGCGCGTGGCGTCATGGGCCGGGCTCCCGCGAACGGCGCGCGCGCACGACGGCCGCGATGCGGTCGCGCACATCGGCGTCGAACAGCGTGTC
>NZ_JAAGPE010000654.1:0-1469 GCF_017104605.1 Burkholderia sp. Ac-20384
TGCGGGCGCGGCCAGCATCTCGACGTGTCGATCCACGACGCGATTTTCGCGTGGACCGCGCCGGCCGCGTGGGCGCTGCGCACCGGTCGCGATTCGCACGACACGGCGCGCTGGGTGATGCCCGACAACGATCTGTTCGAGACCGCCGACGGGCGGCACATCGTGCTCGCGACGCTCGAGGACAAGTTCTGGGCCACGTTCGCCGATGCGCTCGGCGACGCGTATCCGGCGCTGCGCGAACCGCGTTTCGCGCAGCGCGAAGGCCGGCAGCAGCATCGGCACGCGCTAGGCGCGCTGCTGCGCGCGACCTTCGCGACGCGCACGCAGGACGACTGGATGCGCGTGCTCGGCGCGCTCGGGCTGCCGGTGTCGCGCGTGCCCGACGCGGGCGCGGTGTTCGACGATCCGCACGTGCGCGCGGGCGGCGTCGCGCGGGAGGTGACGGCCGACCGGTCGCTCGCGGTGCGCTTCCCGGTGAAATTCTCGCTCGGCCTGCCGGACGGCGACGACCGGGTGCCGGCGCCCGGCGAGCACGGCGGCGGATAGCGCGACGCCACCGGCCGCCGACGATAACGAAACAGGAGACAGCCATGACGAATGGTGCGCAGTACCGCCCCGGACGGGCGTGGTCCATCGCGACGATGCTCGCGCTGATGATGCTGGTGAATTTTCTCGACAAGGTCGTGCTCGGCCTCGTGTCGGTACCGATGATGCGCGACCTGCATCTGAGCCCGACGCAGTTCGGCGTGATCGGCGGCAGCCTCAACTGGCTGTTCGCGGTCGCGGCGGTCGCGGGCGGCATCGCCGCGAACCGCTGGCCCGCGAAATGGCTGCTGTTCGCGATGGCGGCCGCGTGGGCGCTGCTGCAACTGCCGATGCTCGCCGCGAGCTCGATCTGGGTCGTCATCGCGTGCCGCGTGCTGCTCGGCATCGGCGAGGGGCCGGCGTCGCCGGTCGCGACGCATGCGATCTACAAATGGTTTCCCGATACGCGACGCAATCTCCCGGTCGCACTGCTGCACCAGGGCAGCGCGCTCGGCCTGCTGATCGCGGGGCTCGCGATTCCGGTCGTCACGTCGCACTGGGGCTGGCGAGCGAACTTCGCGCTGCTCGCGGTGCTCGGGGCCGTGTGGTGCATCGCGTGGGCGGTGGTCGGCGAGGAGGGCACGCTGTCGCGCGGCCCGCGCGCGGCCGGCGGCGAACGCGTGCCGTACGGGCGGCTGCTGACCGACCGCACGGTGCTCGGCAACTTTCTCGGCCATTTCGCGGCGAACTGGATTCTCGCGATGACGCTCACGTGGATGCCGACCTACCTGCAGCTCGGGCTCGGCTTCGGGCCGCACGAGGCGGGGCGCATGTTCGCGCTGTTCGTCGCGGTCACGTCGCCGCTGAGTCTCGCGCTGGCGTGGCTGTCGCAGACGCTGCTCGCGCGCGGCATGCCGTCGCGGCACGGACGCGGCACGTTCATC
>NZ_JAAGPE010000066.1:0-41671 GCF_017104605.1 Burkholderia sp. Ac-20384
TCCGCGAAGGCCGCAGCACCGGCTGCTGCTGCGCCGGCTCCGGCCGCTGCGCCGTCGGGTGAATACCGCGCCAGCCACGCATCGCCGTCGGTGCGCAAGTTCGCGCGCGAACTCGGCGTCGAAGTCGCACGCGTGCAGGGTTCGGGTCCGAAGGGCCGCATTACGAAGGAAGACGTCACGGGCTTCGTGAAGGGCGTGATGACCGGCCAGCGCGCAGCACCGGGCGCGGCAGCCGCGCCGGCAGGCGGCGGCGAGCTGAACCTGCTGCCGTGGCCGAAGGTCGACTTCTCGAAGTTCGGCCCGTTCGAGGCGAAGCCGCTGTCGCGCATCAAGAAGATCTCGGGCGCGAACCTGCATCGCAACTGGGTGATGATCCCGCACGTCACGAACAACGACGAAGCGGACATCACCGAGCTCGAAGCACTGCGCGTGCAGCTGAACAAGGAACACGAGAAGGCGGGCGTGAAGTTCACGATGCTCGCGTTCGTGATCAAGGCGGTCGTCGCTGCGCTGAAGAAGTTCCCGACCTTCAACGCGAGCCTCGACGGCGACAACCTGGTGTTCAAGCAGTACTACCACGTCGGTTTTGCTGCGGACACGCCGAACGGTCTCGTCGTGCCGGTGATCCGCGATGCGGACAAGAAGGGGCTCGTCGATATCGCGAAGGAAATGGCCGAGCTGTCGAAGGCCGCACGCGACGGCAAGCTGAAGCCGGACCAGATGCAAGGCGGCTGCTTCTCGATCTCGTCGCTCGGCGGGATCGGCGGCACGAACTTCACGCCGATCATCAACGCACCGGAAGTGGCGATCCTCGGGTTGTCGCGCGGCCAGATGAAGCCGGTGTGGGACGGCAAGCAATTCGTGCCGCGTCTGACGCTGCCGCTGTCGCTGTCGTATGACCATCGCGTGATCGATGGCGCGGAAGCCGCGCGGTTCAATGCGTATCTCGGCGCGTTGCTCGCGGATTTCCGTCGCATCATTCTTTGATGAGCGGGGAGAGTGCTCGCGGGGGCGTGGGTTTTTTGTTTGTCGTCCGCGCCCGGTCGTTGAACCTGTTTCGCTAACGGTCTATTAGCGTCGCCCCTGCGCGGGGCGGCGGTCACTTTTCTTTGTCTTCCAAAGAAAAGTAACCAAAAGAAAGGCGCGTCCTTGGGCGGACAGCAAAGGTGGTTCTGCCCAGGTTCGCGCTCTTTGGTCAGGCCGTAGTCGCGGGTTTTCTCTGCGGGTTTCTCCCTCTCTGTCTGCAGCTAATCAAGAAGGGGACAGTAATGAGTCTCATCGAAGTCAAGGTTCCGGATATCGGCGATTTCAGCGGCGTCGATGTCATCGAAGTCAACGTCAAACCCGGCGACGTGATCGAAAAAGAGCAAACGCTCATCACGCTCGAATCCGATAAAGCCTCCATGGAAGTGCCCAGCGACGTCGCCGGCACCGTCAAGGAAATCAAGGTCAAAGCCGGCGAGAAGGTCTCGCAAGGCACCGTCATCGCCATCGTCGAAGCCTCGGCTGGCGCCGCCGCACCCGCGAAAGCACCCGAAGCAGCCAAGCCCGCAGCCGCTGCACCCGCACCGGCCGCAGCCGCTCCGGCTCCCGCGCCGCAAGCCGGCAGCTATGCAGGTGCCGTCGACGTCGAATGCGACATGCTCGTGCTCGGCGCCGGCCCCGGTGGCTACTCGGCCGCGTTCCGCGCTGCCGACCTCGGCATGAAGACCGTGCTCGTCGAACGCTATTCGACGCTCGGCGGCGTGTGCCTGAACGTCGGCTGCATCCCGTCGAAAGCGCTGCTGCATACGTCGCTCGTCGTCGAAGAAGCCGCGGCGCTCGCGTCGCACGGCATCACGTTCGGCAAGCCGGAAGTCGATCTCGACAAGCTGCGCGACTTCAAGGGCGGCGTCGTCAAGAAGCTGACGACGGGCCTCGCCGGCATGGCCAAGGCACGCAAGGTCGAAGTGGTCACGGGCGTCGGCGCATTCGTCGATCCGTTCCACATGGAAGTGCAGGGCGAAAACGGCAAGAAGGTCGTCCGCTTCAAGCAGGCGATCATCGCGGCCGGCTCGCAATCGGTGAAGCTGCCGTTCCTGCCGGAAGACCCGCGCATCGTCGATTCGACCGGCGCGCTCGAACTGCGCCAGCAGCCGAAGCGGATGCTCGTGATCGGCGGCGGCATCATCGGCCTCGAAATGGCGACGGTCTACTCGACGCTTGGCGCCGAGATCGACGTCGTCGAAATGCTCGACGTCCTGATGAACGGTGCGGACCGCGATCTCGTCAAGGTCTGGGAAAAGTACAACGCGAAGCGCTTCGGCAACGTGATGCTGAAGACCAAGACGGTCGGCGCGGAAGCGAAGGAAGACGGCATCTACGTGAAGTTCGAGGGCGAGAAGGCGCCGGCGGAGCCGCAGCGCTACGATCTCGTGCTCGTCGCGGTGGGCCGTAGCCCGAACGGCAAGAAGATCGGCGCCGACAAGGCTGGCGTCGCCGTCACGGATCGCGGCTTCATCGACGTCGACAAGCAGATGCGCACGAACGTGCCGCACATCTTCGCGATCGGCGATATCGTCGGCCAGCCGATGCTCGCGCACAAGGCCGTGCACGAAGGCCACGTCGCAGCGGAAGCCGCGCACGGCGAGAAGTCGTACTTCGACGCACTGCAGATCCCGTCGGTGGCGTACACCGATCCGGAAGTGGCCTGGGCCGGCAAGACGGAAGACCAGTGCAAGGCCGAAGGCATCAAGTACGGCAAGGCCGTGTTCCCGTGGGCCGCTTCGGGCCGCGCGATCGCGAACGGCCGCGACGAAGGCTTCACGAAGCTGATCTTCGACGAGGAAACCCATCGCGTGATCGGCGGCGGCATCGTCGGTCTGAACGCAGGCGACCTGATCAGCGAAGTGTGCCTCGCCGTCGAGATGGGCGCGGACGCGGAAGACATCGGCAAGACGATCCATCCGCACCCGACGCTCGGCGAATCGGTCGGCATGGCCGCCGAGCTGTATGAAGGCGTCTGTACGGACCTGCCGCCGCAACGCAAGAAGTAACGCGACCGGCTCGGCCGGCAATCTGCCGGCCCATGAAAAACGCCGCCGCTCGGGAAACCGGGCGGCGGCGTTTGCTTTTGCTTGCGGCCAGCGCGGTAGTCAAACGACCATTCGAAGCCGGCTGGCGGCTGCCGGTTCGCGCACGCTCCGGCACCACAAGCGAAAAAGCCGCGCTGGGCGCGGCTCTTTCAGGAGCAGGGGACGCTTACGCGGTCGGCTTGCTCGTACGACGTGCAGCAGCGGCGGTAGCAGCCTTCGTTGCGACGGCAGCAGCGGCGTTGAAGTTCGTTTCAGCGATTTCGACGGCTTGCTTCGTTGCCTTCTGAACCGTTTCGTACGTGGTGTTCGCAGCGTTCAGTGCCGACTTCAGTGCAGCGACAGCCGTTTCCGAACCAGCCGGGGCGTTCTTCGCGACGTTGTCGACGAGTGCCTGGACCTTCTTGTTCTGCTCTTCGAATTGCGCTTCGGCAACCTTCGCGAACTCGGCTTGCGTCGACGATGCGATTTCATACAGGTGACGGCCGTACGACAGCACCTTTTCCGCGACCGGCTGCGACAGGCTCGCTTGCAGCGCGATCAGTTCCTGTGCGTCCTTCACCGACAGCAGGCGCTGTGCGTTTTCCTGGCCTTCGGCCAGCGTCGACTTCACGACCTGCAGGTTGAGTTCGATCAGCTTTTCGACGCCTTCGAACGCCTTGGTCGTCAGACCGAACAGGCTTTCGAGGTTGGCTTTCTGGGCGGCGGCGATTTGCTCGGGGGTCAGCAAGGACATGTCAAGCTCCTGAAAAGCGATCGCGTCGATCGCAGGGTAAAGGGCACTACGCTGGGGAACCTCGGATGTGCGTGC
Organism: Burkholderia sp. Ac-20384; assembly: GCF_017104605.1. NCBI lineage: Bacteria > Pseudomonadati > Pseudomonadota > Betaproteobacteria > Burkholderiales > Burkholderiaceae > Burkholderia > Burkholderia sp. Ac-20384. The sequence continues at coordinate 3,883 of NZ_JAAGPE010000066.1, forward strand.
TTTGTGCAACGCAACAATGAGGCTTATTTTAGGGCAGAGAAAACCAATGTCAAGTATTTTTTGTGCGTTGCACAATCGTGACAAATTATCGATAAAACAACGAGTTATCGTGGCCGTTCGGAATCGGTTTCATGCCGCGATCCCAGATGGTGCGCACGGCTGAGGGGCAGGCGCGGCGCACCATGATCATGCACAGGTAAACCTGACAGGCCTGTGGAACGTTATCCTTCTGTTCCTGTCGAAAAACGCGCCGTTTCGATGCGCGTACCGTGGCGACGTGCCGCTGCCACGGCCGAGACCGGCGCCCCTGGCACCCCGAGCGCCGGATACGTAGTTTCCCCGCTTTAAATCGCCTCCGAAGTGACGTTATCTCAATTAACCGTGTGTAATCGGGAGACGGGTACTGTCGGGCAGCGCATCCCATCAATTTTTTCGATGGGAGCGGGAGGGTTCATTGGTCAGAGGTTGGCCAACCCTTACATTCCGGTTTAACGACGATCGGTAAGTGCCTAATATTGCTCTTTTTTTCAGCTTTAACTACACTTGCGGAAACCTCCCGCCCGCTTTGTCCAGACCCCAATGAAAGCCGAATCGTTTTCACCGCGCAGATTGTTGCAGAGCATGACGCTCGGCACGGCTGTGTCGATCGCAGTCGCCTTGCTGGCGACCACCGCGACCGTCGCGCCCGCTGACGCCTTTGCCGCCACTGCGAAGACCCAACAAGCCGCCAAGAAAAAGGCTGTCGCTCCTGCTTCGTCCGCGAAGAAGAAGTCGGCCAAGGCCAGCTCCGATAAATCCGCGAAAGTCGCGGCCGCCGACGCGCCGCGCGCGAAGGCATCGCGCAAGCGCGTGACGCTCGCGTCGAACGTGCATGGCGGCCATCACGGCGCAGTGCGCAAGGTCGCGTTCCAGCCGCGCCGGCCGACCGTCGGCCAGGCGTTCGGCCTGCACGACACGCCCGACGCGCTGGCGCTGCGTTCGAGCGTCGCGTATGTCGTCGACCAGAATTCGGGCGAGCCGCTGTTCGACAAGAATTCGCACGCCGTCGTGCCGATCGCGTCGATCTCGAAGCTGATGACGGCGATGGTCGTGCTCGACTCGAAGACGCCGATGACCGACCAGATCGAAGTCACCGACGAAGACCGCGACTACGAGAAGGGCACGGGCTCGCGCCTGTCGGTCGGCTCGGTGCTGTCGCGTGAGGACATGCTGCACATCGCGCTGATGGCGTCGGAAAACCGCGCGGCCGCTGCGCTGTCGCGTTACTACCCGGGCGGCCGTCCGGCGTTCATCGCCGCGATGAACGCAAAGGCGAAGTCGCTCGGCATGACCGATACGCACTTCGAGAATTCGACGGGTCTGTCGAGCTCGAACGTGTCGAGCGCGCGCGACCTCGTGAAGATGGTCAATGCGGCGTACCAGTACCCGATGATTCGTCAGTTCTCGACCGATCGCACCTATGAGGTGTACACGGGCAAGCGCAACCTGGTCTACAACAGCACGAACGCGCTGATCCGCGGCAATGGCTCGTGGGACATCGGTCTGCAGAAGACGGGCTTCATCAACGAAGCCGGCGAATGTCTCGTGATGCAGGCGACGATCCACGGCAAGCCGATGGTGATGGTGCTGCTGGATTCGTTCGGCAAGTATTCGCGCTTCGCCGATGCGGCGCGCCTGCGCAACTGGCTCGATGCCGGCGGCGGCGAGCGCCTGACGGCGGCCAATACGCCGGCCGGCGGGACCTGATCGCACGATGGCGTGGCGGTTCGCCGCCGCGCCGACGGCTGAAAAAAAAGCCCCGCAATCGCGGGGCTTTTTCATTGGGTGCGCGGGAGCGGCTTACGCCTGCCGCTGCAGCCCGTCCGTATCCTTCGTGGGCGCCGGCCGGTAGCCGAGCGATTCCGAAATGGTGAGGGCCGTGCGGCTCAACTGGCCGAGCCACGCATCCTGGAGGCGATCGGCCGGCGCCGACAGCGACAGGCCCGCGACGAGCTTGCCCGAATCGTCGTAGATGCCGGCCGCGATACAGCGCACGCCGAGCTCCAGCTCCTCGTTGTCGCGTGCGCACGATTGCTGGCGCACGATCGTCAGCTCGCGCTCGAGCTTCGCGATGTCGGTGATGCTGTTCTGCGTATGGCCGGACAGCCCCGTGCGCGTCGCATAGGCGCGCACGCGCGACGTCTCGTCGGCCGCGAGGAACAGCTTGCCGACCGACGTCAGGTGCAGCGGCGCGCGGCCACCGATCGCACGGACGACCTGCATCCCGGAGCGCTCCGAATACGCGCGCTCGATGTAGACGATCTCGTCGCCCTGGCGCACCGACAGGTTCACGGTCTGCCCGGTGAGGCGGTGCAGCTCGCGCATCGGCATCAGCGCCGCGTCGCGTACCGACAGGCGCGCCTTCACGAGGTTGCCGAGCTCCAGCAACCGCATGCCGAGGCGGTACGTGCCGGGATCGGAGCGGTCGACGAGACGGCAGGTCACCATGTCGTTGAGGATGCGGTGCGCGGTCGACGGGTGCAGCTCCGTCCGCTGCGCAAGCTCCTTCAGGCTGACAGGGTCACTGTGCGCGGCGAGCGCGTCCAGCAACCGCATCATGCGTTCGATCACCTGGATCGACGTTTTTGAATCCGGGGTGGGTTGGCTCATGTCGGGGGAGAAATCGGTTGACGCGTCAAGCGGTATTGGAACGATTGTATCTCGTATCGTGAAAAAAGCGAACGCCGTTCGAGGAAATCCTCGTTTCGCGCCGTGCGGGCTTGCGTGAGCGCCGGCGTTGGTCTTGCCGGCCAAACGGCGGATAATGAGAGCCGTTTTCTCGAAGGAGCACGTATGCGAGTCGGTTTGTTCGTGACCTGCCTGGTCGATCTGATGCGCCCCGAAATCGGTTTTTCGGCGCTCAAGCTGATTCGCGACGCCGGCTACGAGGTGATCGTGCCGCCCGCGCAGACTTGCTGCGGCCAGCCGGCCTACAACTCGGGCGACCGCGCGCTCGCACGCGATCTCGCGGAAAAGACGCTGCGCGAGTTCGAGCAGTTCGATTACGTCGTTGCGCCGTCGGGTTCGTGCGGCGGGATGATCCGTGCGCACTACGGCGACCTGTTCCGCGACGACCCCGAGCTGATGGGGCGCTACACGCGGTTCCAGCAGAAGGTCTACGAACTGACCGATTTCCTGGCGAACGTCGCGAAGGTGTCGCTCGCGCCGGGCGAATTCACCGGGCCCGTCACCTATCACGATTCGTGCTCGGGCCTGCGTGAGCTCGGCGTGAAGGCGCAGCCGCGCGCGCTGCTCGCGCAGCGCGGCATCGCGGTCACTGAGATGAAGGACTGCGAGCACTGCTGCGGCTTCGGCGGCACGTTCGCGGTCAAGTACGGCGACATTTCGGCGGCCATCGCGGACGAGAAATGCGCGAACGTGCGCGCGGCCGGTACCGGCGCCGTCGTGCTTGGCGATCTCGGCTGCATGCTGAACATCGAAGGGCGGTTGCGCCGCACCGGCGACCGCGACACGCGCGTGCTGCACGTCGCGCAGGTGCTGGCGGGCGACGTCTGACGCCCGGTTCCGCTCACTTTTCCCCGATACCGCGATGCAAGTCCAATCGATGCATTTCAAGGCGCGCGCCGGCCAGAAGCTGGCCGACCAGCGCCTGCAGCAGAACCTGAAGAAGCTGTCGACGAAATTCGTGTCCGCGCGCGCCGACGCGATGACCGCGATCGACTTCCCGGCCACGCGCGCCGCCCTGAAGGCCCGCCGCAACCGTGCGCTGGAGAACCTCGACGTGTGGCTCGAGGCGTTCGAGCGCGAGGCGACGCGGCGCGGCACGACGGTGCTGTTCGCCGAAACGACCGCGGATGCCGCGCGGCTCGTGGCCGACATCGCGCGTCGTCACGACGTGAAGAAGGTCATCAAGACCAAGTCGATGGTGTCGGAGGAAATGCGCCTGAACGCGGTGCTCGCGGAGATGGGCGTGCAGTCGATCGAGACGGATCTCGGCGAATACATCCTGCAGATCAACGACAACGAGCCGCCGAGCCACATCATTGCGCCCGTCGTGCACAAGGACAAGGACGAGATTGCCGACCTGTTCGCGCGCACGCACAATCGCGAGCGGCTCACCGAGATTCCGGACATGACGCGCGAGGCGCGCGAGGTGCTGCGCCCGCATTTCATGTCGGCCGACATGGGTGTGACGGGCGGCAACTTCGTGATTGCCGAGACCGGTTCGGTCGCGATCGTGACGAATGAAGGGAACGAGGGGATGTGCACCGTGATGCCGCGCGTGCACGTGGCGGTAACGGGCATCGAGAAGGTGCTGCCGACGCTCGAGGATCTCGCGACCGCGATGCGCCTGCTGCCGCGCTCCGCGACGGGGCAGAAGACGTCGAACTACTTCTCGCTGCTGACCGGGCCGCGGGGCCCGGGCGACGAGGATGGTCCCGAGCAGAACTATGTGGTGCTCGTCGACGGCGGCCGCACCGGGCTGATCGGCGGCGAATTCCAGGAGATGCTGCGCTGCATCCGCTGCGGTGCATGCATGAACCATTGTCCGGTGTACCAGAAGGTCGGCGGCCACGCGTACGGCTGGGTCTATCCGGGACCGATGGGGTCCGTGCTGACGCCGAGCTACGTCGGGCTCGACCGCTCACTCGACCTGCCGCAGGCCGCAACCCTGTGCGGGGAATGCGACAGCGTGTGCCCGGCCGGGATTCCGCTGTCGCACTTGTTACGCACGCTGCGCGAGAAGCAGGTCGAGCGACACCTGCGACCGTGGCGCGAGCGGGCGGCACTCGCCGCCTGGGGCTTCTTCGCGCGCCGGCCGATGCTGTACGCGCTGACGACCAAGCTCGCGGTGCGCATCCTCGAGCGGCTGGGCGGCAACGGCGGCACGCTGCGGCGCCTGCCGATGATGGGCGGCTGGATGGATACGCGCGACATGCCGACGCCGACCGGGCGCACGTTCCGCGAGCTGTACGCGGCCTCGCAAAGTCACCTCGGCTGACGACTGTTCATCCGGTGACAACAGTGCGTTCGCTATTTGTATATTTATCTCGATAGGTGCGGTCTATAGAATCCTGTCTGTAGTCCCCGGAATTGGGTTTCGGGGTACGAGGTCAAGGAGGTCCGCATCATGAAAAAGACAATATCGATGTACTGGCCGCTGGCAATCGTCGTTCCGCTGGCCGCGGCTGCCTATCTGCATGCGATGGCCGAGGCGCCGTCGCGTGGTCCGCTCGCGGTTCACCAGGCTTCCGCCGAGCTGGCGCGCGCGGTGTCGTTCGGGCTGGTCGGCGACGCTGCGAAGCCGCTGCCGGCGGCATCCGGCGACGTCGTGCTCGCGGCGCCGAAGGCGCTGTAAGGCATGGCGCCGTCGCTTTGCGCGGCGGCGCGATTTCGGCCGCCTTTGTATAATGGCGTGTTCTTCTCCCACGCGGCTCGCCGCGGCTTTCCGATAGTGCGATGACCCGCGTTTCGATCTGTTTCGTCTGTCTCGGCAACATCTGCCGTTCGCCCACCGCGGAAGGCGTGATGCGTCACCAGGTCGACGCGGCCGCGCTGGCGGACCGGATCGCGATCGATTCGGCCGGTACTGGCGACTGGCATGTCGGCGAGCCGCCCGATACGCGTGCGCAGGCTGCCGCACGTGGCCGCGGCTATGACCTGTCGGCGCTGCGCGCACGACAGGTGAGCGCGGCGGATTTCGAGCGCTTCGACCTGCTGCTCGCGATGGACGACGCGAATCTCGCGGAGTTGCGCCGCCGCTGTCCGCCGCAGCATCACGACAAGGTGCGCCTGCTGATGGAATTTGCGCCGGATTCGACCGAAACCGAAGTGGCCGATCCCTATTTCGGCGGTGCGCAGGGCTTCGAGCAGGTGCTCGATCAGGTCGAGCGCGCGTGCGCGGGCCTGCTGGAGACGCTCCGGGCCCGCACGGAGCGTTGACCGCGCGGAATTCAGCGGTCTGCGAATACCCTATCAAAGACATGGATACTTGACTAAAATCGTCAAATATTTATACTTGACCAAAATCGTCAAGATTGCAGTCCCCTAGACACTATGAGACTCACCACCAAAGGCCGTTTCGCCGTCACGGCGATGATTGACTTGGCACTGCGCCAGGAGCAGGGCCCGGTGACGCTTGCAGGCATCAGCCAGCGCCAGCGGATTTCGCTCTCGTATCTCGAACAGCTGTTCGGCAAGCTGCGCAGGCATGAAATCGTCGAATCCGTGCGCGGCCCGGGCGGCGGCTACAACCTCGCGCGTCGCGCGCAGGACGTCACCGTCGCCGACATCATCATCGCGGTCGATGAACCGCTCGACGCCACGCAGTGCGGCGGCAAAGGCACGTGCGACGGCTCGAAGCAGCCCGACGGCCATTGCATGACGCACGAGCTGTGGTCGACGTTGAACCAGAAGATGGTCGAATACCTCGATTCGGTGTCGCTGCAGGATCTCGTCGATCAGCAGCGCGCTCGCGAGGGCGCACCTGCGGTGCTGCGCGACCGGCGCACGCCGGAGCCCGTTGCGGCGCCGGCCGAGCCGGTTCGCACGATGCCGCTCGGCCCCAATTCGGTGTTCAACATCGCGAGTTCGTGAGCGCGAAGGCGCCGCCATACCCCATAACGCACATAGTCCCTGCACAGAATTCCCGGAGCGACAGATGACCCAAGACACTCTCCACCTGCCCATCTATATGGATTACAGCGCGACGACGCCGGTCGACCCGCGCGTGGTCGACAAGATGGTGCCGTACCTGCGCGAGCAGTTCGGCAACCCGGCGTCGCGCAGCCACGCATATGGCTGGGACGCCGAGCGTGCGGTCGAGGAAGCGCGCGAGAACGTGGCCGCGCTCGTGAACGCGGATCCGCGCGAGATCATCTGGACGTCCGGCGCCACGGAATCGGACAACCTCGCGATCAAGGGTGCCGCGAACTTCTACAAGGGCAAGGGCAAGCACATCATCACGGTGAAGACCGAGCACAAGGCTGTGCTCGATACGTGCCGCGAGCTCGAGCGTGACGGTTTCGAAGTCACTTACCTCGACGTGAAGGATGACGGCCTGATCGACCTCGACGTGTTCAAGGCTGCGCTGCGCCCGGACACGATCCTCGTGTCGGTGATGCACGTGAACAACGAGATCGGCGTGATCCAGGACATCGAGACGATCGGTGAAATCTGCCGCGAGAAGGGCATCGTGTTCCACGTCGACGCCGCCCAGTCGACCGGCAAGGTCGAGATCGACCTCGCGAAGCTGAAGGTCGACCTGATGTCGTTCTCGGCGCACAAGACCTACGGCCCGAAGGGTATCGGCGCGCTGTACGTGCGTCGCAAGCCGCGCGTGCGCATCGAAGCGCAGATGCACGGCGGCGGCCACGAGCGCGGCATGCGTTCGGGCACGCTGGCGACGCACCAGATCGTCGGCATGGGCGAAGCATTCCGTATCGCACGTGAAGAAATGGCGACGGAAAACGAGCGCGTCCGCATGCTGCGCGACAAGCTGCTGCGCGGCCTGTCGCAAATCGAGGAAACGTACGTGAACGGCGACATGGAACGCCGTGTCCCGCACAACCTCAACATCAGTTTCAACTTCGTCGAAGGCGAGTCGCTGATCATGGCGATCAAGGACGTCGCGGTGTCGTCGGGCTCCGCATGCACGTCGGCGTCGCTGGAGCCGTCGTACGTGCTGCGTGCGCTCGGCCGCAACGACGAGCTGGCACACAGCTCGATCCGCTTCACGGTCGGCCGCTTCACGACGGAGCAGGAAGTCGATTTCGTGATCAACCTGCTGAACAGCAAGATCGCGAAGCTGCGCGAACTCTCGCCGCTCTGGGAAATGCACCAGGAAGGCATCGATCTGTCGACGATCGAATGGGCCGCACACTGAGCGCCGGATTGAAGAACATACCCGCGGGCGGATTCGCGCACGCAGACGTTACGAGTCAAGGAGTCTGAGTCATGTCTTACAGCAACAAGGTTCTGGATCACTACGAAAACCCGCGCAACGTCGGTTCGTTCGCGAAGGACGACGACACGGTCGGCACGGGCATGGTCGGCGCGCCGGCCTGCGGCGACGTGATGAAGCTGCAGATCCGCGTCGGCGCGGACGGCGTGATCGAAGACGCGAAGTTCAAGACCTACGGTTGCGGTTCGGCGATCGCGTCGAGCTCGCTCGTCACCGAATGGGTGAAGGGCAAGACGCTCGACGAAGCACTGTCGATCAAGAACACGCAGATCGCAGAAGAACTCGCGCTGCCGCCGGTGAAGATTCACTGCTCGATCCTCGCGGAAGACGCGATCAAGGCAGCCGTGGCCGACTACAAGAAGCGTCACGACACCACGGAAGGCGATCAGGCAGCAGCCTGAGCGGCATCGAGCGGCTTTCAGAAGGAACGCGGTGGGCCCCGGTGGCGCGCCGCGGCAAGGACATCATGGCAATTTCACTGACCGAAAAAGCAGCACAGCACGTCCAGAAATACCTCGTCCGTCGCGGCAAGGGTGTGGGCCTGCGGCTTGGCGTTCGCACGACCGGGTGCTCGGGGCTCGCGTACAAGCTCGAGTATGTCGACGAGCTGGCTCCCGAGGATCAGGTGTTCGAGAGCCATGGCGTGAAGGTCATCGTCGATCCGAAGAGCCTGGCCTACATCGACGGCACCGAACTCGACTTCGCACGCGAAGGCCTGAACGAAGGGTTCAAGTTCAACAACCCGAACGTGAAGGACGAGTGCGGCTGCGGCGAATCGTTCCGCGTGTGACCACGCGGATCTCCGCGCGATGCGGGCAAGAGGCGGCACGGGCCGCCTTTTTAATGTGCGGCGTTTGCCGCGCGACGAACCGGAATTGAACGCGACGATGGTCTCGCTGAAAGACAGCCACTTCGACCTGTTTCACCTGCCGGCGCAATTCGCGCTCGACGAGACGGTGCTCGACGCCGCCTACCGAACGGTGCAGACGCAGGTGCATCCGGACCGCTTCGCAGCGGCCGGCGACGCGCAGAAGCGCATCGCGATGCAATGGGCCACCCGCGCGAACGAGGCGTATCGCACGCTGCGCGATCCGCTGAAGCGCGCGTCGTATCTGCTGTCGCTGCGCGGCGTCGATATCGGCGCGGAAAACAACACCGCGATGGAGCCGGCGTTCCTGATGCAGCAGATGGAGTGGCGCGAGGGCATCGAGGATGCCGCGGCCGCCCGCAACGTCGACGCGCTCGACGCGCTGCTCGCCGAGTTGCGCGAAGAGCGGCGCGTGCGGGTGGAGCGCCTCGGCACGCTGCTCGACAGCGGCGCCGATCAGGCGGCCGCCGAGGCCGTGCGCCAGCTGATGTTCATCGAACGGGTCGCGTCGGAAGTGGGCGCGCAGATCGAGCGCCTCGAAACTTAACCGCGTGCCTTGCGGCACGCGCAGCAAACGGGCCGAGCGCCCGAACGAACCAAGATGGCTTTACTGCAAATTTCCGAACCGGGCATGGCGCCGGCGCCGCATCAGCGGCGACTCGCCGTCGGGATCGATCTCGGCACGACGAACTCGCTCGTCGCGGCCGTGCGCAACAGCGTGCCCGAAGTCTTGCCGGACGAAGCAGGCCGCGTGCTGCTGCCGTCGGTGGTCCGCTATCTCGAGAAGGGCGGCCGACGCATCGGCCACGAGGCGAAAGAGCAGGCCGCAACCGATCCGCGCAACACGATCGTGTCGGTCAAGCGCTTCATGGGCCGCGGCAAGGCCGAGGTCGAAGGTGCGGCGAACGCGCCGTACGAATTCGTCGATGCGCCGGGCATGGTGCAGATCCGCACCATCGACGGCGTGAAAAGCCCGGTCGAAGTGTCAGCCGAGATTCTCGCGACGCTGCGCTATCGCGCGGAAGATTCGCTGGGCGACGACCTGGTCGGCGCGGTGATCACGGTGCCTGCGTATTTCGATGAAGCGCAACGCCAGGCGACCAAGGATGCCGCACGCCTCGCGGGCCTCAACGTGCTGCGCCTGCTGAACGAACCGACCGCCGCGGCGATCGCCTACGGTCTCGACAACGGGTCCGAAGGCCTCTACGCGGTGTACGACCTCGGCGGCGGCACGTTCGACCTGTCGATCCTGAAGCTGACCAAGGGCGTGTTCGAAGTGCTGGCCGCGGGCGGGGATTCCGCGCTCGGCGGCGACGATTTCGACCATGCGCTGTTCGGTCACGTGCTCGCGCAAGCCGGCATCGATGCGAAGACGCTTGCGCCCGAGGACGTGCGCTTGCTGCTCGATCGTGTGCGCGTGCTGAAGGAAGCGCTGTCGTCCGCGCCGCAGGCGTCGCTCGACGTCACGCTGTCGGGTGGCGCGCACCTCGTGCAGACCATCTCGCACGACACGTTCGCGTCGCTCGTCGAGCCGCTCGTGCAACGCACGCTCACGCCGACCCGCAAGGCGCTGCGCGACGCGCAGGTCACGTCGGCCGACATCAAGGGCGTCGTGCTCGTCGGCGGCGCGACGCGCATGCCGGTGATCCGCGACGCGGTCGCGAAATATTTCGGCCAGCCGCCGCTCGTCAACCTCGATCCGGACCAGGTCGTCGCGCTCGGCGCGGCGATCCAGGCCGACCTGCTCGCAGGCAATCGCGGCACCGGCGACGACTGGCTGCTGCTCGACGTGATTCCGCTGTCGCTCGGTGTCGAGACGATGGGCGGACTCGTCGAGAAGATCATTCCGCGCAACTCGACGATTCCGATCGCACGCGCGCAGGAATTCACGACCTTCAAGGACGGCCAGACCGCGATGGCGATCCACGTCGTGCAAGGCGAGCGCGAGCTCGTCGCCGACTGCCGGTCGCTTGCGCGCTTCGAGCTGCGCGGCATTCCGCCGATGACGGCCGGCGCCGCACGTATTCGCGTGACCTACCAGGTCGACGCGGACGGCCTGCTGTCGGTGTTTGCCCGCGAGCAGCTGTCGGGCGTCGAGGCATCGGTCGTCGTGAAGCCGTCGTACGGTCTTGCCGACGATGACATCGCGAAGATGCTCGAGGACAGCTTCAAGACCGCCGAAATCGATATGCGCGCCCGCGCGCTGCGCGAAGCGCAGGTCGAGGTCGAGCGGATGCTCGAGGCGACGCAGGCTGCGCTGGCGGCCGACGGCGAACTGCTCGACGCGGACGAGCGCACGCAAGTCGACGCGTTGGCCGCGGCGCTGCGCGCGGTCGCGCAAGGCGACGATACGAACGCGATCGAAGCGGCGACCAAGGCGCTGGCCGAAGGCACCGACGAATTCGCGGCGCGCCGGATGGACAAGAGCATCAAGCGCGCGCTGTCGGGCCGCCGGCTCGACGAAATCTGAACTCACGAACTGCGCATGGGCCGGCGACGGCCCGCGCGATAATGAACCGTGCGGCGCCTGGCGCCGCACCCTGACTGACGGAACGGACATGCCTCAACTGGTGGTGCTGCCTCACGTCGAACTGTGCCCGGACGGCGCAGTGATCGACGCGACGCCCGGCAAGAGTATCTGCGACAACCTGCTCGAACACGGGATCGAGATCGAGCATGCATGCGAGAAGTCGTGCGCGTGCACGACGTGCCACGTGGTGATCCGCGAAGGCTTCAACGACCTGACGCCGTCCGAGGAGGACGAGGACGATCTGCTGGACAAGGCGTGGGGCCTCGAGCCGACGTCGCGCTTGTCGTGCCAGGCAATCGTGAAGGAAGATTCGGACCTGGTGGTCGAGATTCCGAAGTACTCGATCAACCACGCGAAGGAAAACCACTGACAGGAACCGGAGGCAGGCGATGAAATGGACCGATTCGCGTGAAATAGCCATTGCACTGGCGGACAAGCACCCGGACATCGACCCGCAGCGGATCAACTTCGTCGACTTGCGCCAGTGGGTGCTCGAGCTCGATGGCTTCAACGACGATCCGACCCATTCCGGCGAGAAGATCCTCGAGGCGATTCAGGCCCACTGGATCGACGAATCGGACTTCGACGACGAAGACTGAATACCGCGTGCGCCGCAATGGCGCAGCCGGCCGGTAACGAAAGAAACGGCTCGTGAGCAATCGCTCACGAGCCGTTTTCATTTTCAGGCCGGTTGCCCGCGGTCGATACGCGGGCAGGGGCGTCACGCGATCACGCGCCGACCAGCGACCCGTTCTCGATCCGCACGCGCTGGCCCTGGCCGAACGGCGGCTGCTGGTTGCGGTACGTGAACGTGCGCGTCGCGCCGCTCTCCATCTGCACTTGCACCTGGTAGTCGGTTTCCGCGCGCACCTGCTTTTCGACCTGGTTGCCGGCGAGGCCGCCACCCAGTGCGCCGATGATCGTCATCGCGGTACGGCCGTTGCCGTGGCCGAACTGGTTGCCCAGCAGGCCGCCCGCCGCGGCGCCGCCAACCGCACCGATGCCCGAGCTTTGGCCGGGCGTGCGGATCGGCGTGACCGCGACGACCGTACCGCAGCTCTGGCAGTAGGTCTGCGCGGGTGCCGACGGTTGCTGAGCGTATTGCGGCGGCTGCGGTGCCGTCGTGTGACGGCGATGCGGTGCGGCCGGGCGCGGCGCGGGCTTCGGTTCGGCCTGCGCGACGGCGGCGGCTTTCTGCTGCGCGGCGGCCTGGGCGGCCTGTTCGGCCGCCTGCTGCTGAGCCTGAGCGGCCAGTGCGGCGCTGGCCGCGGCGGCCGTATCGACGGCTGGCTGCGATGCGATCAGCGCGGCCTGGGTCTGGCCGTTCTGTTCGTTGCTGCTGCTGGCCTTCGGGAACACGCCGGTGATCGCGGCCGTCGCCGCGAGGCTGGCGACGATGACGGCGCCGGCGGCGGTGGCGATGAGCGGGTGGAGGCGTTGCTTTTGCGGCGTGGTCTGATTCTGGTTGTCCATTTTTTTCTCCGATGTCGATCCGGATCGGCACTGCGGCGCCGGGCCGGATCCCACGCTGCGGGTTCGAGCAGACTTGGCGTTCCTGTGCCTTGTTCTGGTCCCGTGGTCATGCGTGGTGACGCAAGAGGAGTGTCGTTCAGCGGCAAGCAGCGTGCCGTATCAAGGTGTAACGAATTGCAGCAGGCCGCCGGCGGTCATGGCAGGGAAAACCCGGAGAAGGCCGTCGCGACGAGGGGATAAAACGGGGGAGGATCGAAAGCCGGCGGACGCCGGCTGGCGGGATTTACGCGTGGTTACAAAGCTGATGCGTGCGCGCCGCAGGGCGCGGCGCACACGCGGGCGCGGCGATCAGTCTTCGCGGCGCAGATGCGGGAACAGCAGCACGTCGCGGATCGTCGGGCTGTCGGTCAGCAGCATCACGAGACGGTCGATGCCGATCCCGCAGCCGCCGGTCGGAGGCATCCCGTATTCGAGCGCGCGGATGTAGTCGGCGTCGAAGAACATCGCTTCCTCGTCGCCCGCGTCCTTCTGCTCGACCTGCTTCTTGAAGCGCGCAGCCTGGTCTTCCGGATCGTTCAGCTCCGAGAAGCCGTTCGCGATTTCGCGGCCGGTCATGAACAGCTCGAAACGCTCGGTGATGCCCGGCACCGTATCCGATGCACGTGCGAGCGGCGACACTTCGACCGGGTAGTCGATGATGAAGGTCGGTTCCCACAGCTGCGCTTCGGCCGTTTCCTCGAACAGCGCGAGTTGCAGTGCGCCGATGCCCGCGTTCAGGAACGCCGGCTGCGACACGTCGACGCCGAAGCGCTTCAGTTCGGTGCGCAGGAACGCATCGTCCGACAGCTGGCCGGCGGTGTAGTCCGGCGCGTACTTCTGGATCGCCTGCGTGATCGTCAGGCGGTGGAACGGCTTCGCGAGGTCGAGCTCGCGGCCCTGGTACTGGATCGTCGCGGTGCCGAGCGCATCGATCGCCGCCTGGCGGATCAATTGCTCGGTGAAGTCCATCAGCCAGCGATAGTCGGTGTACGCGGCGTAGAACTCCATCATCGTGAATTCCGGGTTGTGACGCGGCGACACGCCTTCATTCCGGAAGTTGCGGTTGATTTCGAACACGCGTTCGAAACCGCCGACGATCAGGCGCTTCAGGTACAGCTCCGGCGCGATGCGCAGGAACATCTGCATGTCGAGCGCGTTGTGATGCGTGACGAACGGCTTTGCAGCCGCACCGCCCGGGATCGGGTGCAGCATCGGCGTCTCGACTTCCATGAACTCGGCGTTGTCCATGAACTTGCGGATCGACGCGATCGTCTTGGTGCGGGCGCGGAACGTATCGCGCGTTTCCGGCGTGACGATCAGGTCGACGTAGCGCTGGCGGTAGCGCATTTCCTGGTCCGACAGGCCGTGGAACTTGTCCGGCAGCGGGCGCAGCGCCTTCGACAGCAGGCGCAGTTCCTTGCACTGGACCGACAGCTCGCCCTTGTTGGTGCGGAACAGCACGCCGCGCGCGGCGACGATGTCGCCGAGGTCCCACTTCTTGAATGCGTCGTAGGTTTCCGCGCCGACGTCGTTCGGCGTCACGAAGAACTGGATCTGGCCCGAACCGTCCTGCACCGTCGCGAAGCTTGCCTTGCCCATCACGCGCTTGAGCATCATCCGGCCGGCAACCGACACCTCGACCGGGTTCGCTTCCAGCGCGGCCTTGTCCGAGTCGGCGAAGGTCGTCTGCAGATCGGCTGCGTGATGCGTCGGGCGGAAATCGTTCGGGTAGGCGACGCCTTGCTCGCGCAGGGCGCGCAGCTTCTCGCGGCGCTCGGCGATGATCTGGTTTTCGTCCGCGGTAACGGCGGGCTGCGTTTGGGTCGGTTCGGTCATGATGGTCGGAATTCGGAGTGGGTGCGGCAACGCAAACGGGAAGAGCAAGGGGGCGCGACCCGGCAGGGTCGCGCCGCGGCGCTTACACGCCCTGTTTGAGGCTCGCGCTGATGAAGTCGTCGAGGTCGCCGTCGAGGACGGCGCGCGTGTTGCTCATTTCGACGTTCGTGCGCAGGTCCTTCACGCGGCTCTGGTCGAGCACGTACGAACGGATCTGGTGGCCCCAGCCCACATCGGTCTTGCTCGATTCGAGCTTGTCCTGTTCGGCCTGGCGCTTGCGCATTTCAACTTCGTACAGGCGCGATTTCAGCATCGCCATCGCTTCGGCGCGGTTGCGGTGCTGCGAGCGGTCGTTCTGGCACTGCACGACGATACCGGTCGGCATGTGCGTGATCCGCACCGCGGAGTCGGTCTTGTTGATGTGCTGACCGCCCGCGCCCGATGCGCGGTACGTGTCGATGCGCAGGTCGGCCGGGTTGATCTCGACTTCGATCGAGTCGTCGATTTCCGGATACACGAACACCGACGAGAACGACGTGTGGCGGCCGCCCGACGAGTCGAACGGCGACTTGCGCACGAGGCGGTGGATGCCCGTTTCGGTGCGCAGGAAGCCGTATGCGTATTCGCCCGAGACCTTGACCGTCGCGTTCTTGATGCCGGCGACGTCGCCGTCAGACTCTTCGAGCACTTCGGCCTTGAAGCCCTTGCGTTCGCAGTAGCGCAGGTACTGGCGCAGCAGCATCGATGCCCAGTCGCACGCCTCGGTGCCGCCGGCGCCGGCCTGGATGTCGATGAAGCAGTTGTTCGGGTCGGCCGGGTTCGAGAACATCCGGCGGAACTCGATGTCGCCGACGCGCGACGCGAGCTTCGCGGCGTCTTCTTCCGACGCGACGAGGGTGTCCTCGTCGCCTTCCTCGCGGGCCAGCTCGAACAGGTCGAGCGCGTCGCGCAGGTCGCTATCGAGCGCCGTCAGCGTCGTGACGACGCCCTCGAGCAGCTTCTTCTCGCGACCGAGCGCCTGGGCGTTCTTCGAATCGTTCCAGACGTTCGGGTCTTCGAGTTCCTTGTTGACTTCGGTCAGACGCGCAGCTTTGGCGTCGTAGTCAAAGATACCCCCGAAGCTCGCCCGCGCGGGTGCGCAGGTCGAGCAGGGAGCTTTCGATCGCGTTGAGACGTTCCGCTTCCATGATCGTTCGCTATTCTTGCTTCGTAAAAAAGCGGAATTATAGCCGATCGGCGGGGTTGCCCGGTGACGCAAACGGTGCTCGCACGCGCGCCGCGGCCCCGTCCGGCGCGGCGTGCATGCCTTGGCGGGCTGCGCAGGCCGGGCGGCCCGCGCTCAGCCGGCCGCGTGTTCGACGATCAGCTGGACGCGCGTGACGCCGTTCCACGTGTCGGCGACGAGGCGGTATGCGACCAGCGCGCTCTCCGGCAGCGGCTCCGTGTGGTTGAACCAGATCGCGTTGAAGCGCTGGCGGCCGCGCGCCAGCTGCAGCTTCAGATGTTTTTCCTTCACGAGCGATTGCGACACGACGTCGAACTCGCCCGAGAAAAGCGGGGCCGGAAAACCTTGCCCCCAGACGGCCTCGTCGAGCAGCCCGACGAATTGCGGCGTGAAGTACGCGTCCTCGAGTTCGCCGTCGGTCTCGATCACGCGGGCCAGCGCGTCGTCGGACAGCCATTCGCGCGCGACGGCCTCGAATGCAGCCGCGAAGCGCGGCACGTTCTCGGTGTCGAGCGTGAGGCCGGCCGCCATCGCGTGGCCGCCGAACGCGACGATCAGGTCCGGTTCGCGTTTCGACACGAGGTCGAGCGCGTCGCGCAGGTGGAAGCCGGGAATCGAGCGGCCCGAGCCCTTGACCCGTTTGCCTTCATCGTCGGCGTGCGCGAACGTGAACGACGGACGGTGGAATTTTTCCTTGAGCCGGCCGGCGACGATGCCGATCACGCCCTGGTGCCACTCGGGGTTGAAGAGGGTGATCGTGCATGCGTCGGCCGGGTCGACGTCGGCGAGATCGGCGAGCGCTTGCTGCTGCATGCCGGCCTCGATCTCGCGGCGTTCGCGGTTCATCACGTCGAGTTGCTGCGCGAGATCCCACGCGCGGCCGATGTCGTCGGTGATCAGGCACTCGATGCCGAGCGACATGTCGGAGAGCCGCCCGGCGGCGTTCAGGCGCGGGCCGAGGCCGAAGCCGAGGTCGAAGCCCGACGCCGTGCGCGCTTCGCGTGCGGCCGCGCGGAACAGCGCGGCGATGCCCGGCTGCATGCGGCCGTTGCGGATGCGCTGCAGCCCCTGTGCGACGAGCACGCGATTGTTGCCGTCGAGCCGCACGACGTCGGCGACGGTGCCGAGCGCAACGAGGTCGAGCAGGCCGTCGAGGCGCGGCTCGGCTTCCTTGCTCGCGAACGCGCCGCGGCGGCGCAGCTCGGCGCGCAGCGCGAGCAGCACATAGAACATCACGCCGACGCCGGCGAGGTGCTTGCTCGGGAACGCGCAGCCGGGCTGGTTCGGGTTGACGATCGCGCGCGCGGCGGGCAGCGCGTCGCCGGGCAGGTGGTGATCGGTCACGAGCACGTCGATGCCGCGTGCATTCGCGGCTTCGACGCCCGTGACGCTCGCAATCCCGTTGTCAACGGTGATCAGCAGGTCGGGCTTGCGCGCGGCGGCGAGTTCGACGATCTCGGGCGTGAGGCCGTAGCCGTATTCGAAACGGTTCGGCACCAGGTAGTCGATCTGCGCGCCGAACATCCGCAGGCCGCGCACCGCGACCGCGCAGGCGGTCGCGCCGTCGCAGTCGTAGTCGGCGACGACCAGCAGGCGGCGCTTGTCGGCGATCGCGTCGGCGAGCAACGAAGCCGCGTCGGCGCAGCCTTTCAGCTCGGTGGGCGGAACGAGCCGCGCGAGCGCGGTCTCGATGTCGGCGGGGGACTGCACGCCGCGCGACGCGTACAGGCGCGCAAGGACGGGATGCAGGCCGTGGCGCGCGAGCACTTCGGCGTCGGCGGGCGCGACGGGGCGGGTAACGATCCGGGTCATACGGGGTCTGCTTGTTATTCGAACAGGGAGGCAAGCGCACGGCGGCGCCAGAACTTGCGCAGGTCGCCGCGCGTCGCGTGCAGCGTCACGGAGCTCGTGTCGCCGCACAGCGTGAAATCGACGCTCGCGAGCTCGCCGTTCCGCAGCGCGGCGAGGGCCGGCGCGAACCAGTCGCGCTCGAGCACGGCGAGTCCGTCGTGCCAGCGCGCCCAGTCCTGCTCGATGAACGGGGTGGTCAGCGCCGGCAGTTCGACCAGCGTCGCGCCATCGGCGGCGGGCAGCGTGCCGAACGCGGCAGGCGGCGCGCCGGCGTTGGCTTGCGCGGCGCGCGCGAGGCCGAGCGCCGCAGGTGACGCGGACAGCACGCGCGCGAACGGCTTGCCGACCGGCTTCAGCGTGCCTTGCGCATGGAACCAGATCGAATTGACGGTCGGCAGGCCACGTGCCTCGCGGGCCTCGTTGACCGGATGCTGGAACCACGCCATCTGCACTTCGTTCTGCAGTTTCATCCACATCCGCGAGCGCTCGCCCGTATGGGCCTCGTGCGGCAGCCAGATCTCGATGTTGCGGCCGCTCGCGCGCAGCGGCGCGGCGCCGGCGAGGCGGGCGAGCTGCTCGCTCGACAGGTACCAGCGTGACGGGTTCGGCGCCTCGAGCCGGACGCCGAGCTCTTCGATCAGCGGCCGCGCGACCGCGAGCAGCGCGGCTGCGTCGCCGTCATTGAGCGCGAGGGCCGCCGGAGACAAGAGAAACAGAAAAAAGGAGAACAAGGAGAGAAGGACCGGAGCGACGAACGCCCACGCGTGCGCGCCGGGGTCGCCGCCGTCGGCCAGCAGCATGTAGGGCGCGAGCGGCGCCTCGTCCGCGGCGTTGCCCTGGGTTGCGCCGAACTGGCGGGCCAGCCAGCGCTCGTGCGGCAGCGTGCGCTGGAAGTCCTCGCCGGTCACGCGCTCGACGAGGCTGGCGCGGGCGAGCAACTTTTCGAGCGCGGGGCTGTCCAGCGTGTGCAGGGACGAGGCCGCATCGGCCGCCGACGGCAGCGCGAACGGAACGAGAAAATGGAGGCGTCGGTCGTGCATGATGGTGCGCATTGTATGGCAAACTGCGCGCGTGATCGGGCCGGCTGACGGCCCGTTCGCGTCCGGCGGCCGTTTTTCGACCGTGCCCGGGCCGGTGGCCGCCACCGGGCGGCGGTCCGGCCGCGGGGCGCCTCCCCGCCGTAACCAGCAGAAAGGATTCGCTTGAAACTTCCGTACGAATGGCAGATCGGCTGGCGCTACACGCGCGCCGGCAAACGCACGACCGGTAACGGCTTCATTTCCTTCATCGCGCTCGTGTCGATGCTCGGGATCGCGCTCGGCGTCGCGGCGCTGATCGTCGTGCTGTCGGTGATGAACGGCTTCCAGAAAGAAGTGCGCGACCGCATGCTGTCGGTGCTCGCGCACGTCGAGGTGTTCTCGCCGACGGGGTCGATGCCCGACTGGCAACTGACCGCGCAGGAAGCACGCCGCAATCCGTCGGTGATCGGCGCGGCGCCGTACGTCGATGCGCAGGCGCTGCTTACCCGCCAGGACGCGGTGAGCGGCGTGATGCTGCGCGGCGTCGAACCGACGCTCGAGCCGCAGGTGTCGGACATCGGCAAGGACATGAAGGCGGGCCAGCTCGGCGCGCTCGTGCCGGGCCAGTTCGGCATCGTGCTCGGCGATGCGCTCGCGGGCAACCTCGGCGTGACGGTCGGCGACAAGGTCACGCTGGTCGCGCCGGAAGGATCGATCACGCCGGCCGGCATGATGCCGCGGCTGAAGCAGTTCACGGTCGTCGGCGTGTTCGAGTCCGGGCACTATGAATACGACAGCACGCTCGCGATGATCAACATCCGCGACGCCGAGGCGCTGTTCCGGATGTCGGCGCCGACCGGCGTGCGGCTGCGGCTGAAGGACATGCAGAAGGCGCCGGATGTGGCGGTCGAGCTGTCGCACACGCTGTCGGGCAGCCTGTACATCCGCGACTGGACCCAGCAGAACAAGACGTGGTTCTCGGCCGTGCAGATCGAGAAGCGGATGATGTTCATCATCCTCACGCTGATCATCGCGGTGGCCGCGTTCAATCTCGTGTCGTCGCTCGTGATGACCGTGACCAACAAGCAGGCCGACATTGCGATCCTGCGCACGCTCGGCGCGCAGCCGGGATCGATCATGAAGATCTTCGTCGTGCAGGGCGTGACGATCGGCTTCGTCGGCACGGCGTCGGGCGTCGCGCTCGGCTGCCTGATCGCGTGGAGCATCCCGTGGCTGATCCCGATGATCGAGCACCTGTTCGGCGTGCAGTTCCTGCCGCCGTCCGTGTACTTCATCAGTGAGCTGCCGTCCGAACTCGTCGCGAGCGACGTGATCCGGATCGGGCTGATCGCATTCGCGCTGTCGGCGATCGCGACGCTCTATCCGAGCTGGCGCGGCGCGAAGGTGAAGCCGGCGGAGGCGCTCCGCTATGAATGATCGCGCGACCGCATTCGCGGATTCACGACAACACAACAGACAGGATTCGGCAGGTATGCAGGAATACGTGCTTCAGGCGCGCGGGGTCACGAAGGCTTTCGTGCAGGGCGGCTTCAACGTGCAGGTGCTCAACAATACCGAGCTGACGGTGCGGCGCGGCGAGAAGCTCGCGGTCGTCGGTGCGTCGGGTTCCGGCAAGAGCACGCTGCTGCACGTGCTGGGCGGGCTCGACGAGCCGAGCGCGGGCGAGGTGTCGCTGCTCGGCAAGCCGTTCACGCAACTCGCCGAGCGCGAGCGCAACGAACTGCGCAACCGAGCGCTCGGCTTCGTCTACCAGTTCCATCACCTGCTGCCCGAGTTCACCGCGCTCGACAACGTCGCGATGCCGCTGCGCATTCGCCGGATGACGACCGAGGACGCGCGCGAGCAGGCGCAGACAATGCTCGAGCGCGTCGGTCTCGGCCCGCGTGCGAAGCACCGGCCGGGCGAGCTGTCGGGCGGCGAACGACAACGCGTCGCGATTGCGCGCGCGCTGGTCACGAAGCCCGCATGCGTGCTCGCCGACGAGCCGACCGGCAACCTCGACGGCACGACGGCCGATACGGTGTTCAACCTGATGCTCGAGCTGTCCGAGACGCTCGAAACGAGCTTCGTGATCGTCACGCACGATCCCGATCTCGCCGCGCGCTGCGACCGCATCATGCGGTTGCGCGACGGCGTGCTGCACGAGGAGCCGGCGCTGCCGGTGTAAGAAGCGAACGCGCTTGGCCTGCTGCCGGGGT
This sequence comes from Burkholderia sp. Ac-20384, assembly GCF_017104605.1. Lineage (NCBI taxonomy): Bacteria > Pseudomonadati > Pseudomonadota > Betaproteobacteria > Burkholderiales > Burkholderiaceae > Burkholderia > Burkholderia sp. Ac-20384. The sequence goes on from NZ_JAAGPE010000066.1 coordinate 24,906, forward strand.
TGCCCCGGCGCGGCGCCAGGGCGCAGGACTGCCGCCATGTGGATCGATACGCACTGCCATCTCGATGCCGCCGAGTTCGACGCCGACCGCGACGCGGTCGCGCACGCGGCGCGCGCGGCCGGCGTGTCGCGCATCGTGATCCCGAGCGTCGGGCGCGACAACTTCACGACGGTGCGCGAACTCGCGCAGCACACGCCGGGCGCGGTCTACGCGCTCGGCATCCATCCGATGTATACGCCACGCGCGCGCGACGAGGATCTCGACCTGCTGCGCATGGAGATCGAGGCGAGCCTCGACGATCCGCGCTTCGTCGCGATCGGCGAGATCGGGCTCGACTATTTCGTGCCGGGGCTCGACGAAGACCGGCAGCAATTCTTCTACCAGGGGCAACTCAAGCTCGCGCGCGAATTCGACTTGCCCGTGCTGTGCCACGTGCGCAAGTCGCAGGATCGCGTGCTCGCCGGGCTGCGCCGTTTCGGCGTGCGGCGCGGCATCGCGCATGCGTTCAACGGCAGTTTCCAGCAGGCCGAAGCATATCTCGCGCACGGGCTGCATCTCGGCTTCGGCGGCAACGTGACCTTCACGCGCGCGCTGCAGATCCGCCGGCTCGCGGCGCAGTTGCCGCTCGAGGCGATCGTCGTCGAGACGGACGCGCCCGACATCGCGCCCGAATGGGCGTACAAATCCCGCAACACACCCGACCAGGTGCCGCGCATCGGCGACGTGCTTGCCGAACTGCGCGGGATCGACGCCGGCGCAGTGTCCCTATGCACTTCGGCTAACGCGCTCGCCGCGTTGCCGCGACTCGCACTTTCGTCCGCATAATCGTTGCCGGAAGGCGCCGTATGCTCAAGGGCGGTGCCGGGTCGACGAGGAGGGGCGATGCGCGTGTGGTGGATCGCGTTCGCGCTCGGCGTGGTCGTACTGCAGCGGCAGGCGGCGCTGCCGGGTGCGCTCGCATGGACGATCGGTGCAGCCGTGCTCGCCGGCTGCGTGGTGCTCGGCACGTGGAGCATGTGTGGCCGGCGCACGCGTACGACCGCCGCGCTCGGATGGATGCTGTGCGCGCTCGCGGCCTGTGTCGTCGGGTTTGGCTATGCAGCCGCGCGGGCCGAATGGCGGCTGGGCGACAACCTGCCCGTCGAGTGGGAAGGGCGCGACATCGTCGTCACCGGCGTGATCCGGGGGCTGCCCGTGGTCGACGAGACAGGCGCGCGGTTGCTGTTCGCGGTCGAGTCGAACGATGCGGGGCTGGCCCGCTTTCCGCCGTTGATCCGGCTGTCGTGGCGCGCATATGGCGCATCGGCGACACGCGATCCACTGCCTGATTTGCGCGCTGCGCAGCGCTGGCGATTCGTCGTGCGACTGAAGCGCCCGCATGCCGAGGCCAATCCGGGTGTGCGCGACAGCGAGGCGGCGTGGCTGGCCGCCGGCATTCGCGCGATCGGTTATGTCAGCGCGCCCCGGCGGGCGGAAATGCTCGATGCGCGCGCATCGGGATGGCGTGCATCGATCGATCGGCTGCGCGACGCGCTGCGCTCGCGTATCGGCGCGACGCTCGGCAGCGACGCCGGCCATCGCGGCATCGTCGCCGCGCTCGCGATCGGCGATCAGTCGGGCATCGGCGATGACGACTGGCGCGTGCTGCGCAGCACGGGTACGAGCCATCTGGTCGCAATCTCGGGCCTGCATGTCGGGCTCGTCGGTGCGATCGCAGGCGGGCTCGTATCGTTGGTCTGGCGCCGCCTGCGCTGGCGCGCACGGGCCGCGACGCTGGTGTTGCCGGCACCGTACGCGGCAGCGCTCGCCGCGCTGGCGGCCGCGGCCGGCTACGCGGCGCTCGCCGGCTTCAACGTGCCGGCGCAGCGCGCGTGGTGGATGATCGCGGCCGGCGGCATCGCGTACCTGGCCGGGCGCAGCGTACCGGCTTCCGCGGTGCTGTGCGTGGCGCTCGGTGGCGTGCTGCTTGCCGATCCGTGGGCCGTGCTGTCGGCCGGGTTCTGGCTGTCGTTCGGGGCGGTTGTCGTGATCCTGCTGGCCGTCGCCGGCTGGCGTGCCGCGCGTGAGGCCGATGCGGAGGGCGAGGAGGGCGACGGCACGGCCGGCCTGTCGAGCCGGTTGCGCGCGTGGGGTGCACGCGCCGGACGCCGTATCGCCGAGGCCACGCGCGTGCAGTACGCGGTGACGATCGGTCTCGCGCCGCTGACGGCCGCATGGTTCGCGCAAATTTCCCTGTCGGGCCCGTTCGGCAATGCGTTCGCGATTCCGTGGGTCAGTTCGGTCGTGACGCCGGTCGTGCTGGCCGGCATTGTGTTGCCTGCGCCGCTCGATGCGTATGCGTTCCGGCTTGCGCACGCGGCGCTCGAACCGATGATGACGTTGCTCGGGCACCTTGCCGACTGGCCGGCCGGCGTGTTCTGGCTGCGCATGCCCGACTGGCCGATGCTGGTGCTGGCCTGCGTGGGCGTCGCATGGGTGTTGATGCCGCGCGGCTGGCCGTTGCGCTGGGCTGCCCCGCTCACGTGGCTGCCGCTCGTCGCGCCGGCTGCCGATGCGCCGCCGCCGGGCGGGTTCCGGCTGACCGTTCTTGACGTCGGGCAGGGCGTGTCGGTGCTGGTGGAGACCGCGCGGCGAACCTTGCTGTTCGATGCCGGGCCGGGTGCGGAGTCGACCCACGCCGGCGCACGGATCGTCGCGCCGGCGTTGCGTGCACGCGGCATCGCGGTGATCGATTCGCTCGTGCTCAGTCACGCGGATGCCGATCACGCGGGCGGCGCATCGGCCGTCTATGCCGTTGCCGACGTGCGTCAGCTGCTGGCCGGCATTGCGCCGGGCAGCCGGCTGTGGCGCGATGCGGCCGCCGCCGGCGTCACCGATCAACTGCCGTGCGCGGCCGGGCAGCGCTGGACCTGGGACGGCGTCACGTTCACGATGCTGTGGCCGCAGGGCGGCCCGGGCACGGGCTCGTCGAACGGGCAGTCGTGCGTGCTGCGCATCGACGCGGGCGAGACGTCCGCGCTGCTGACGGGTGACGTCGACGCGCGCGGCGAACGCCGGCTCGTGGACGCGGCGCGCGACGCGCTGGCCGCACAGATCCTGGTCGTCCCGCACCACGGCAGCCGCACGTCGTCGGTCGAGCCTTTCCTCGATTCGGTCGGGCCGCGCGTTGCAGTATTTCCTGTAGGCTATCGCAATCGATTCGGACATCCGCACCGGACGGTTCTCGCCCGTTACGAGGCGCGCGGGATCCCGCTGCCGCGCACCGATCGCGACGGCGCCGTGCGGTTCGACGTCGCGCCGGCTAACGGCGGGTTTGCCTTCGAGCGTCATCGCGACGTTCGGCGACGGTACTGGATGGATCGATGAGCGCGGCGAGAGCCTGCGTATCAGGAAACAAGGCCCGGGATCCGCGCACAATGCCGAAGCGTGAGCCCGGCAGAACGCGAAGCATAAGACCGGAGTAAGCGCTAAAGCACTAACTCCGGTCGACAAAGGAGACATCGGCGTTTGAAGGACATCCTCCACTTCTCGCATGCGAACGGCTTTCCGGCGTCGACGTACCGCACGATCTTCGCCGAGCTGGCCGACGACTACGAGCTGCGCTACATCGAACGGATCGGCCACGACCGCCGCTACCCGGTGACGCGCGACTGGCCGCATCTCGTCGAGCAACTGCTCGACGACATCGGCAGCCGCTATGAACGTCCCGTCTGGCTCGTCGGCCATTCGCTCGGCGGCTACCTGTCGCTGATGGCCGCGCTGAAGAAGCCGCAATGGGTGCGCGGCGTCGTGATGATCGATTCGCCGATCATCGCGGGCTGGCGTGCCGGCGCATTGCGCGCGAGTCAGTGGGCGGGGCTCGACGAGCGGCTGTCGCCGGCCGCCGCGACGCGCAACCGGCGCACGCGCTGGGTGAGCCGCGACGAAGTCTGGCGGCACTTCCGCGAGAAACCGGCATTCGCGCGCTGGGACGAACGGATGCTCGCCGACTACATCGACTACGGGATTCCGCAGGCCGGCGCCGACGGCGAGCGCTCGCTCGCGTTCGACCGGCAGGTCGAATACCTGATCTACCGGACGCTGCCGCACACGCTCGGCCCGCGGCTCGCGCACGGCGCGCCGGTGCCGCTCGGCTTTCTCGCCGGCACGCGTTCGCGCGAGGTGCGCCAGGTCGGGCTCGATGCGACGCGTCGCGCGGCGCGCGGCCGCGTCGAATGGCTGGAAGGCAGCCACCTGTTCCCGATGGAGCGGCCGCTCGAAACCGCCCGCGCATTGCAGCGGATGCTGAATTCACTGAAGGCGGTGGAGGGCGATGTGTCGCAGGGCGTCACCCCGCTCGCGAAGCGCGCCTGACGCAGGGTCTGGCGGCCGGGGCGCTGCCTCCGGCACGCACGGTTGCAACGGCCGGCGGGCGGCTTCGCCCGGGCGCGCACGGCTGGTGCGGGTCGGCACGAAAGGGCGCGATCATCGAGTCAATTGCTGAGAGAAAGGTGGGCTTTACGGTATAATCCGTTTTTCCCGCGAGCATCCAGCGATGACCAAATATGTTTTCGTCACCGGCGGCGTAGTTTCTTCCCTTGGCAAGGGTATTGCCGCCGCTTCCCTCGCCGCGATCCTCGAATCGCGCGGTCTGAAAGTCACCCTCCTCAAACTCGATCCCTACATCAACGTCGACCCCGGCACGATGAGCCCGTTCCAGCACGGCGAAGTGTTCGTGACGGAAGATGGAGCGGAGACGGACCTCGACCTCGGCCACTATGAGCGCTTCATCAGCACGAAGATGCGCAAGGCCAACAACTTCACGACCGGCCAGATCTACGAATCGGTGATCCGCAAGGAACGCCGCGGCGACTATCTCGGCAAGACCGTGCAGGTCATTCCGCACATCACGAACGAAATCCAGGCGTTCATCGAGCGCGGGGCCGCGTCGGCCACCTGCGGTGAGCCGGATGTCGCGATCGTCGAGATCGGCGGCACGGTCGGCGACATCGAGTCGCTGCCGTTCCTGGAAGCCGCGCGCCAGATGAGCCTGCGCCTCGGCCGCAACAGCGCGTGCTTCGTGCACCTGACGCTGGTGCCGTACGTCGCGACGGCTGGCGAACTGAAGACGAAGCCGACCCAGCACAGCGTGCAGAAGCTGCGCGAGATCGGCATCCTGCCGCACGTGCTGCTGTGCCGTGCGGACCGCCGCATTCCGGACGACGAATCGAAGAAGATCTCGATGTTCTCGAACGTGCCGGAAGACGCCGTGATCTCGGTGTGGGACGCCGACAGCATCTACAAGATTCCGCAGATGCTGCACGACCAGGGCCTCGACCGCATCATCTGCGAAGAGCTGAAGCTGTCGCCGAAGGACGCCGACCTGACCATGTGGTCGGAGCTCGTCGAGAAGCTCGAGAACCCGAAGCACGAAGTGACGATCGGCATGGTCGGCAAGTATGTCGACCTGACCGAGTCGTACAAGTCGCTGATCGAGGCGCTGCGCCACGCATCGCTGCACACGTCGACCAAGGTCAACATCGAATACATCGACTCGGAAGAGATCGAGACGAACGGTGTCGACAGCCTGAAGCACCTCGACGCCGTGCTGGTGCCGGGCGGTTTCGGCCGTCGCGGCACGGAAGGCAAGATTGCGGCGATCCGCTATGCGCGCGAAGCCAAGGTGCCGTATCTCGGCATCTGCCTCGGCATGCAGCTCGCGGTGATCGAGTTCGCGCGCGACGTCGTCGGCCTGAAGCAGGCGAACAGCACGGAATTCGAGCCGGACACGCCGGAACGCGTGGTCGCGCTGATCACCGAGTGGTACGACCGCGACGGCAAGGTCGAGACGCGCACCGAGGAATCCGATCTCGGCGGCACGATGCGCCTGGGTTCGCAGCGCTGCCCGATCAAGCCGGGCACGATGGCGGAAGAGATCTATGGCAAGGACGTGAACGAGCGCCATCGCCACCGTTATGAAGTCAATAACCGCTTCGTGCCCCAGCTCGAAGCCGGCGGCCTTATCATCAGCGCCCGTACCCCGAGCGAGGATCTGCCGGAAATGATGGAGTTGCCGCGTTCGATGCACCCGTGGTTCGTCGGCGTCCAGTTCCACCCGGAATTCACGTCCACGCCGCGTGACGGTCATCCCCTCTTCAAGTCGTTCGTCGAAGCTGCGCTTGCCAACAAGCAAGCGCGCGGAGTGTAAGCATGAAGCTGTGCGATTTCGAGGTCGGTCTCGACAAGCCTTTCTTCCTGATCGCGGGTACCTGCGTCGTCGAATCGGAGCAAATGACGATCGACACGGCGGGCCGCCTGAAGGAGATCTGCGCGAAGCTGAACATTCCGTTCATCTACAAGTCGTCCTACGACAAGGCGAACCGCAGCTCGGGCAAGTCGTTTCGTGGCCTTGGAATGGACGAGGGCCTGCGGATCCTGTCCGAGGTGAAGCGCCAGCTCGGCCTGCCGGTGCTGACCGACGTGCATTCGATCGAAGAGATCGAGCAGGTCGCGTCGGTCGTCGACGTGCTGCAGACGCCGGCGTTCCTGTGCCGCCAGACCGATTTCATCCATGCGTGCGCGCGCTCGGGCAAGCCCGTCAACATCAAGAAGGGCCAGTTCCTCGCGCCGCACGACATGAAGAACGTGATCGACAAGGCGCGCGAAGCGGCCCGTGAAGCGGGGCTGTCGGAAGACCGCTTCATGGCGTGCGAGCGCGGTGTCTCGTTCGGCTACAACAATCTGGTGTCGGACATGCGTTCGCTCGCGATCATGCGCGAGACGAGCGCGCCGGTCGTGTTCGACGCGACCCACTCGGTGCAGCTGCCGGGCGGGCAGGGTACGAGTTCGGGCGGCCAGCGCGAATTCGTGCCGGTGCTCGCACGTGCGGCGGTCGCGACGGGCGTCGCGGGCCTCTTCATGGAAACGCACCCGAATCCGGCCGAAGCAAAGTCGGATGGCCCGAACGCGGTGCCGCTGAACCGGATGGGTGCGCTGCTGGAGACCCTCGTCACGCTCGACCAGGCGGTGAAGCGCAATCCGTTCCTGGAAAACGATTTCAATTAAAGATCGAATGAACCTTGCGACGGCTTCGCGCGTCTGTAGCGAAAGCGGTTCAGGCGCGTGCGCCGTCGCAGTTTGAAGAATCCATCGTCATTCTCAGAGGAAACCCATGAGTGCAATCGTAGATATCATCGGCCGCGAGATTCTGGATTCGCGCGGCAACCCCACCGTCGAATGCGACGTGCTGCTCGAATCGGGCACGATGGGCCGCGCGGCGGTGCCGTCGGGCGCGTCCACCGGCTCGCGTGAAGCGATCGAACTGCGTGACGGCGAAGCCGGCCGCTACAACGGCAAGGGCGTGCTGAAGGCAGTCGAGCATATCAACACCGAAATCTCCGAAGCCATCATGGGCCTCGACGCGTCGGAACAGGCGTTCCTCGACAAGACGCTGCTCGAGCTGGACGGCACCGACAACAAGTCGCGTCTCGGCGCGAACGCGATGCTGGCCGTGTCGATGGCCGTCGCGAAGGCAGCCGCCGAAGAGGCAGGCCTGCCGCTGTACCGCTACTTCGGCGGTTCGGGTGCCATGCAACTGCCGGTGCCGATGATGAACATCGTCAACGGCGGCGCGCACGCGAACAACAGCCTCGATATCCAGGAATTCATGATCGTCCCGGTGAGCCAGCCGACGTTCCGTGAAGCCCTGCGTTGCGGCGCGGAAGTGTTCCACGCACTGAAGAAGATCCTGAGCGACCGCGGCATGAGCACGGCAGTCGGCGACGAAGGCGGCTTCGCGCCGAACTTCGGCAGCAACGACGAGTGCCTGTCGACGATCCTGCAGGCAATCGAGAAGGCCGGCTACCGTGCGGGCGAAGACGTGCTGCTCGCGCTCGACTGCGCGGCATCGGAGTTCTACCACGACGGCAAGTACCAGCTCGCGGGCGAAGGCCTGCAACTGTCGTCGGCCGAGTTCACCGACTACCTCGCGACGCTCGCCGACAAGTTCCCGATCGTGTCGATCGAGGACGGCATGCACGAAAGCGACTGGGAAGGCTGGAAGCTGCTGACCGATCGCCTCGGCAAGAAGGTGCAGCTGGTCGGCGACGACCTGTTCGTCACGAACACGCGCATCCTGAAGGAAGGCATCGAGAAGGGCATCGCGAACTCGATCCTCATCAAGATCAACCAGATCGGTACGCTGACCGAAACGTTCGCGGCAATCGAAATGGCGAAGCGCGCAGGCTACACGGCCGTGATCTCGCACCGCTCGGGCGAAACGGAAGATTCGACGATCGCGGATATCGCGGTCGGCCTGAACGCCGGTCAGATCAAGACGGGTTCGCTGTCGCGCAGCGACCGTATCTCGAAGTACAACCAGCTGCTGCGTATCGAGGAAGATCTCGGCGACATCGCAAGCTACCCGGGTAAATCGGCTTTCTATAACCTGCGCTAACGCGCTACTATCGGGTTCGTCATATCGACGCCGCTCTGTGCACGTGCGCGGAGCGGCGCTTCTTATATCTGCGGTTCTTAAATGCGGCTTGTCACTGTCGTCCTGATTGCCTTGCTGGCGCTCATTCAGTACCCCCTATGGTGGGGACACGGCGGCTGGCTGCGGGTGCATGAATTGCGTCAGCAGCTCGACGACCAGCTCCAGAAGAACGCAGACGAGAAGCTGCGCAACGAGCGCACTGCAGGCGAAGTGCAGGATCTGCAGAGCGGCACCGCGGCCATCGAAGAGCGCGCGCGTTACGAGATGGGCATGGTGAAGGACGGCGAGGTATTCGTGCAGTTCGTGTCGCCGAATGCGCCTGCTGCACCGCTGAACAACACGCCGTCGAATACGTCGACGCGCGGTGCCGTATCCGCGGCACCGGTGCGTGTCGTGCCGAATCCGCAGTCGATCGCGAGGCCGTCGCGGCATCATGGCGGCGACAAGGGCAAGGCCGCGCATCACTGAGCGCGATGGCTCGAATCCATTGAAAAAGCGCGGGAAATGCCGCGCTTTTTTATTTCCTGCTGGTAGTCAATCGGCCGAGCGATGCACGCTCACCACCACCATCCCGGGTAGCCGTAGCTGATGCCCGAGCCCCAGCGATTGCCCCATCCGCCGTAATACCCGCCATAGACCGTCACCGGCGGCGGCGAGTAATAGGCCCACGCGCGCGCGGCGGCCTCGGCTGCGATCGCGCTGTTCTGTTCGCGCAGCACCTGCTGGTCGATCTCGTCATAGCGTTTGCGTTCGGCGCTCGACAGCGCGGGCGGCTGGCCGCCCGATGCACCGGGTTCGGGCAGGCGGCTCAGGATCGTGGACGTCGGCGGCGGCATCGCGCAGCCGGCGAGTACGAGCGTGCCGGCGGCAACGCTCGTCAGGACGAGGGTGCGGAACGGTCGATGAAACGGTCGATGAAGCGGGCGATTCATGTGTTTCTCCTGCAGCACGCCGACGACGGGAAGCGGCTTGCGCCGAAGTGCGTGACTTCGGCGCCGGAGCCGTGCGTGCGACGCTCGTGCGTCATTATGCGCCCGTGCCCGGAAGGCGGGCATCGGGCCACTGCTCAGTGACGCTGCTCGGTCGCGGGCGCGATGCCCGTCTCGACGCCGGGTGCCGCGAACAGCTGCGCGACGTCGACCGGATCGAATTCATAGCGCTGATTGCAGAACTCGCAATGGATCTCGACGTGGCCGCGCTCGACGATCACGCTGTCGACTTCTTCACGGCCGAGCATGCGCAGCATCGCACCGACCTTCTCGCGCGAGCACGAGCACTGGAAGCGCGTGCCGGCCGGTTCGAAGTGCTGCACGTTTTCCTGCCAGAACAGCCGGCGGAACACGACTTCCGGTTCGACTTCGAGCAGTTCCTTCGCGGACAGCGTGCCGCCGAGCGTGCAGACACGCTCCCACGTATCGATATCGGTTTCGGCGTTACGCGGCACGATGCCGCCGTCGCCCGGCAGCTTCTGCAGCAGCATGCCGACCGCGCGGTCGCGATCGGCCGCGAGCCACATCCGCGTGTCGAGCTGCTCCGAGTGATGCATGTAGTGCTCGAGCACCTGCGAGACGGATTCGTGCGGGCCGTCGACACCGTTCAGCGGCACGATGCCCTGGTACGGCTGCTGGCCCGGCAGCTTGTCGGCCGGGTCGAGCGTGATCACGCAGCGGCCGTGGCCGCTCGCGTTGACGAGCGACGCGAAGCTCGTGTCGTCGCCGATCGTCTGGGCGGCATCGCCGGCAAACTTCGCGGTGGCCCGCATCGACAGATCCGAACCGCACTGGACGACCAGCATCTGGACCGGCCCGTCGCCGAAGATCTGCATGATCAGGGTGCCGTTGAATTTCAGGTTCGCGGACAGCAGCGCGCACGCGGCCATCATCTCGCCGAGCACCGTGCGCACGGGGGCTGGGTAGTCGCGGCGGGAGAGCACTTCCTGCCACGTATTGCGCAGCGAAACGATCTCGCCGCGCACGGGCGCCGCATTGAACATGAATTTCTGTAACTGGTCGCTCACTCTTCTTCCTTGAAATCCGTGCGAATCACCCGATCCGCACGAGTTGCTCCTTGAAATGCGCACGCCGCTCGACGTACGTCTGCGCGTTCGTGCGCAGCCGCGCAATGTCTTCCGCCGACAGCTCGCGCACGACTTTCGCCGGTGCGCCGAGAATCAGCGAGTTGTCCGGGAACGTCTTGCCTTCCGTCACGACCGCGCCGGCACCAACCAGACAGTTGCGGCCAATCACCGCTCCATTCAAGACCACCGCCTGGATACCGACCAGCGAACCCTCGCCGATCGTGCAGCCGTGCAGCATGGCCTGGTGCCCGATCGTCACGTTTTCGGCAATCGTCAGCGGAAAGCCGGGGTCCGTATGCAGGACCGCGCCTTCCTGGACGTTGCTGCCCGCACCGACGGTGATCGTCTCGTTGTCGCCGCGAATCGTCGCGCCGAACCAGACGCTCGCATTCTCCTCGAGCACGACCTTGCCGATGATGGCCGCCGTATCGGCGACGAATACGCTTTCGTGGATCGTCGGGGCCGTATCGCCCAGCTTGTAGATCGTCACGGAGTCTCCTTGTCTCTTCGATGAAGGGCGCCGGTAGAATGGCGCGTCTGGCTTGCCCGGCGCATTCGCATGCGCCGCGGAACAATCGCCTATTGTAAACCGTCGCGTGCGTACGCTCCCGCGATGCGCACGCAGGGTGTCCCCGTTTATGAGCATGGAGTCTTCTTCTTTCGGCAATGCGCCTGCCTGCGTGCGCCGCGCCGCGCTTGCCGCGCTGCGCGACGCCGAACCCGTGGCCAAGGCTGTCCAGGTGCGCGCGCTCTACGATGCGCTGCTGGCCGGGCAGGCGGCGATCGCCCCGTCGCTCGAGTTGCCCGAGCCGGCCGATCTGCCCGGGCGCCCGGCGCGTCCGCCGCTCGTCGAGCCGCGCCAGCTCGAGCGGCGCAGCATGCGTTCGCCCGCAGGGCGCGCCGTGCTGCTGCACGCGCTGGCCCATATCGAGTTCAATGCGATCAACCTGGCGCTCGACGCGGTCTGGCGCTTCACGGGCCTGCCGGCCCCGTTCTACGCGGACTGGCTGAAGGTCGCGGCCGAGGAGGCCTATCACTTCACGCTGCTGTCCGACCGCCTGGCGGCATTCGGGCATGCGTACGGAGATTTTCCCGCGCACAACGGTCTGTGGGACATGTGCGAACGGACCAAGGGCGACGTGCTGGCGCGCATGGCGCTCGTGCCGCGCACGCTCGAGGCCCGCGGGCTCGATGCATCGCCGCCGATCCGCGCGCGGCTCGTGCAGGCGGGCGACGATGCGTCGGCCGCGATCCTCGACGTGATCCTGCGCGACGAAATCGGCCATGTCGCGATCGGCAACCGCTGGTTCCGGCATCTGTGCGACGAAGCCGGCCGCGATCCCGTGCCGACCTACCGGCGCCTCGCCGAGCAATACCACGCGCCGCGGCTGCGTGGCCCGTTCAATTTCGATGCACGCCGCGATGCCGGATTCGAGCAGGCCGAACTCGACGAACTGGCCGCGCAGGACGTGGTGGACGGCAACGCGCCACGCTAGCCGGCTCGCGTTCGGTCGCGTTTCGATTGCCGCCAGCCGTTCCGTCGGCCCGGCGCTTGGCGCTCCCTCATGGCCCGTTGCGTGCGGGTGTTGCTAGAGCGGCACCTCGATTGCCAGACGCCGGAAAGAGGGCGTCGCCGCTATAATCGAACGATCATTCTTTTTTTGGCGGCTGCAATGAGTGCCTCGAGTTCTGTTTCCGATTTCGTCACGGTGCGCGGCGTCCAGCTGCATGTCCGGCGCTGGGGCCGGCCCGATGCGCCGACGCTGTTCATGCTGCACGGCTGGATGGACGTCGCGGCGTCGTTCCAGTTCGTCGTCGATGCGCTCGCGGGCGACTGGCAGGTGATCGCGCCCGATGCGCGCGGTTTCGGGCTGTCCGACTGGCCGGTCGCTCGTCAGGGCGGCGGTCACTACTGGTTCCACGAGTACCTGGGCGACCTCGATGCGCTCATCGACCACTATGCGCCGACCGGCGAAGTCAACCTGGTCGGGCACAGCATGGGCGCGAACGTCGTGTGCCTGTATGCCGGCGCGCGGCCGGAGCGCGTGCGGCGCGTGGTCGATCTCGAGGGTTTCGGGCTCGCGCCCGCGCGGGCCGAGCAGGCGCCGCGCCGGCTGCGCGGCTGGCTGGACGAGTTGCGCGAACCACCCGCGCTGCGCCCTTATGCGTCGCTCGACGCCGTCGCGGCGCGCCTGACCAAGACCAATCCGCGGCTCGATCCGCGCCGTGCGGCGTTCCTCGCCACGCACTGGTCGAAGCGCGGCGACGACGGCCTCTACCACCTGCTGGCCGACCCTGCACACAAGATGCCGGGCCCGCTGCTGTACCGGCTCGACGAAGTGATGGCTACCTGGGCGCAGGTGCGCGCGAAGGTGCTGCACGTCGAGGCCGTCAATTCGCCGACGCTGGCCCACATCGCCGGCGACATCCCGCTGTCGGAATTCAAGGCGCGTTTCAACGCATTCCCTGACTGGCGCGAGAAGCTCGTCGAGGATGCCGGCCACATGGTGCATCACGACCAGCCCGAGCAGATCGCGGCGCTGATCGAGGCGTTCTGCGCGTAAGCGCGCGGCGGCAGCGGCGGGGCAGGCGGGCGGCGCATTGCCGCGTTGCAGTAGAATGAAGCCTTACCTGCCATGCCTACAATGAACGCCGATCTCCACTGCCATTCGAATGTTTCCGACGGGTTGCTGTCGCCTGCCGACGTCGCGCGCCGCGCCCATGCCGGCGGCGTGACCCTGTGGGCGCTGACCGACCACGACGAGATCGGCGGCCAGGCAGCGGCGCGTAGCGAAGCGGAAGCGCTCGGCATGCGCTACCTGAGCGGCGTCGAGATTTCGGTCACGTGGGCGTCGCGCACCGTGCACATCGTCGGCCTGAATGTCGATCCCGCGAACCAGGTGCTCGTCGACGGCCTGTACCGCACGCGCCATGGCCGCGCGGCACGCGCGGTGGCGATCGGCGAGCAGCTCGCCACGCTCGGCATTCCCGGTGCGTACGAAGGCGCGCTGAAGTACGTGTCGAATCCCGACCTGATTTCGCGCACGCACTTCGCCCGCTTTCTCGTCGAGAACGGTCACGCCACGTCGACGTCCGATGTGTTCGATCGCATGCTCGGCGACGGCAAGCCCGGGTTCGTCCCGCACCGCTGGGCGACGCTGCCCGACGCTGTCGCGTGGATTCGGGCGGCCGGCGGCGAGGCCGTGGTCGCGCATCCGGGCCGCTACCGTTACACGCCCGTCGAATTCGACGCGTTCTTCGGCGAGTTCATCGATCTGGGCGGCCGTGCGATCGAGGTCGTCACGGGCAGCCACACCCCCGACCAGTACCGCGAATACGCGGACGTCGCCCGCCGCTTCGGCTTCGAAGCGTCGCGCGGCTCGGATTTCCATGCGCCAGGCGAGGGCCGTGTCGAGCTCGGCAGCCTGCCGCCGTTGCCGCCCGACCTGACACCGGTCTGGGAGCGCTGGCTCTGACACCGGGCGGCGGCCTGCCGTCCGCGTTGCCGCCGGCGCGCGCATCCGACTTTTCCCCCTTTACGACTCCCCATGTCCCAGTTCTTCAGGATTCACCCGGATAATCCGCAGCCGCGCCTGATCAAGCAGGCCGTGGAAATCGTCAGCAAGGGCGGCGTGATCGCGATGCCGACCGATTCGAGCTATGCGCTCGCGTGCCATCTCGACGACAAGGACGCGGTCGAGCGCGTGCGCCGGATTCGCGGCCTCGACGAGAAGCAGCACCTGTCGCTGCTCGTGCGCGACCTGTCGGAGCTCGCCAACTTCGCGATGGTCGATAACCGCCAGTACCGTCAGATCAAGTCGGTGACACCCGGCCCGTACGTGTTCATCCTGCAGGCGACGAAGGAGGTGCCGCGCCGGCTGTCGCACCCGTCGCGCAAGACGATCGGGCTGCGCGTGCCCGATCACGCGATCACGCTCGCGTTGCTGGAATCGCTCGGCCAGCCGCTGCTCGGCACGACGCTGATCCTGCCGCCGGACGACGAGCCGCTCAACGATCCCGAAGAAATCCGCGAGCGGCTCGAGAAACAGGTCGACCTCGTGATCGACGGCGGCGCATGCCCGCGCGAGCCGTCGACAGTGATCGACCTGACCGGCGAGGAGCCCGAGCTCGTGCGCGCGGGGCGCGGCGCGCTCGAACCGTTCGGGCTATCGGCGGCGTAAGCGCGCCGTTCCATTTTTTGCGCGAGTGCGCTTGTTACAATAACGCGATATGGATGCTTCCCTGATACAGACCATCGCCGTCTACGCACTGCCCGTGATCTTCGCGATCACGTTGCACGAGGCCGCGCACGGCTACGCCGCGCGCCTGCTCGGCGACAATACCGCCTACATGATGGGGCGCGTGTCGTTCAATCCGATGCGCCACATCGATCCGCTCGGCACGATCGCGATCCCGCTCGCGATGTACTTCCTGACGGGCGGCGCGTTCCTGTTCGGCTATGCGAAGCCGGTGCCGGTGTCGTTCGGCAACCTGCGCAATCCGCGCTGGGGCAGCCTGTGGGTCTCGCTTGCGGGCCCGGCCTGCAACTTCGTGCAGGCGCTGATCTGGGGCCTGCTGACCCTCGTGCTGCCCGCCGTCGGCATCGACGAGCCGTTCTTCACGCGGATGGCGTTTGCCGGCGTCAGCGCGAACCTCGTGCTCGGCGTGCTGAACCTGTTCCCGCTGCCGCCGCTCGACGGCGGCCGCATCCTGGCGGCGCTGCTGCCGACGAAGCAATCGATCGCGCTGTCGCGGATCGAGCCGTACGGTTTCATCATCGTCCTCGTGCTGGTCATGACGGGCGTGCTGACGAACTTCTGGCTGCGCCCGCTCGTCAACGTCGGCTACGCCGTCCTGAGCGCCATCCTGTCCCCATTCGCCTCGCTTCTCTAACGACAATCATGTTCCCTGAACGTATTTTCTCCGGCATGCGACCCACCGGGTCGCTGCACCTCGGTCACTACCACGGCGTGCTGAAAAACTGGGTGAAACTGCAGTCCGAGTACCCGTGCTTCTTCTGCGTCGTCGACTGGCATGCGTTGACGACGCATTACGAGACTCCCGAGGTCATCGAGAAGAACGTATGGGACGTGCTGATCGACTGGCTCGCGTCCGGCATCGATCCGGCGCAGGCCACGCTGTTCATCCAGAGCAAGGTGCCCGAGCATGCGGAACTCGCGCTGCTGCTCGGCATGAGCACGCCGCTTGGCTGGCTCGAACGCGTGCCGACCTACAAGGAGCAGATGGAGAAGCTGAAGGACAAGGATCTGTCGACCTACGGCTTCCTCGGCTACCCGGTGCTGATGGCGGCCGACATCCTGCTGTATCGCGGCTCGCTCGTGCCGGTCGGTGAAGACCAGGTGCCGCACGTCGAGATGACGCGCGAGATCGCGCGCCGCTTCAACTACCTGTATGGTCGCGAGCCGGGCTTCGAGGAAAAGGCGCTCGACGCCGCGAAGAAACTCGGCGGTAAGCGCGCGAAGCTCTATCACGAGCTGCGCAACGCGTATCAGCAGGAGGGCGACGACGAGGCGCTCGAACAGGCGCGCGCGATGCTGCAGGAATCGCAGAGCCTGTCGATGAGCGACCGCGAGCGCCTGTTCGGCTATCTCGAAGGCGCGCGCAAGATCATCCTGGTCGAGCCGCAGGCGCTCCTGACCGAAGCATCGCGGATGCCGGGCCTGGACGGCCAGAAGATGTCCAAGTCGTACGGCAACACGATCGGCCTGCGTGAAGACGCCGAGACGATCACGAAGAAGGTCCGCACGATGCCGACCGATCCCGCGCGTGTGCGCCGCACCGATCCGGGCGATCCCGACAAGTGCCCGGTGTGGCAGCTGCACCAGGTCTATACCGACGAAGCGACGCACGACTGGGTGCAGAAGGGCTGCCGCTCGGCAGGCATCGGCTGTCTCGACTGCAAGCAGCCGGTCGTCGAAGGCATTCTGCGTGAACAGCAGCCGATGCTCGAACGCGCACAGAAGTACATGGACGATCCGTCGCTGCTGCGCGCGATCGTCGCGGACGGTTGCGACAAGGCGCGCAAGTACGCGACGGAAACGATGCGCGACGTGCGCGACGCGATGGGCCTGTCGTACAACTGATCGACCGCATGAACGCATCCGTCATGACCGCCGCGGGCGGCCACGTCGCCCAGGCCGAGCCGTCGCGCTGGGTCGCGCAATGGTCGCGGCTCGTGCCGCCGGGCGGCGCGGT
>NZ_JAAGPE010000655.1:0-1497 GCF_017104605.1 Burkholderia sp. Ac-20384
CGCGCCGGCCCCGGCCGCGGCCGACACGCCTGCGCCGACCCCGACCCGCACGCCCGTGGCGACCGACACCCACGAAGCGCTGATCCGGTCGAGCAAGTTCGACGCGATCCGCACCGCGGTGTTCGCGTCGATGAACATGTCGGCGGCGCTGATGAAGACGCGCGACGAAGTGCGCGCCGGCATCGAGCAGGTGGCCGCGCATACGGTCGATCGCGAGCGCCTGAAGATCACGGCCGGCGAGCAGGTGCTGATCGTCGATGCGATCCTGAACGACATGTTCGGCGTCGGGCCGATCGAGCCGCTGCTCGCCGACGATACGGTCACCGACATCCTCGTCAACGGGCCCGACCAGGTCTACGTCGAGCGCGCGGGCCGGCTCGAGCTCACGTCGCTGAAGTTCCGCGACGATGCGCACGTGGCGAGCGTCGCGCAGCGGATCGCGGCGGCGGTGGGGCGTCGCGTCGACGAGAGCAGCCCGATGGTCGACGCGCGGCTCGCCGACGGCAGCCGCGTGAACGTCGTGCTGCCGCCGATCGCGATGCGCGGCCCGTCGATCTCGATCCGCAAGTTCGCGAAGCGCGACATCACGCTCGCGCGGATGGCGCAGCAGGGCAACATCTCGCATCCGATGCTGCAGGTGCTGAAGGTCGCGTGCGGGTGCCGGCTGAACATCGTGATCTCGGGCGGCACCGGCTCGGGCAAGACGACGCTGCTCAACGCGCTGTCGCAGCACATCGAGCAGCACGAACGGATCGTGACGATCGAGGACGCGGCCGAGCTGCAGTTGCTGCAGCCGCACGTCGTGAGCCTCGAGACGCGGCCGGAGAATACCGAAGGGCTCGGCGGGATCTCGCAGCGCGATCTCGTGCGCAACGCACTGCGGATGCGGCCCGACCGCATCATCCTCGGCGAGATTCGCGGCCCTGAGGCGTTCGACGTGTTGCAGGCGATGAACACGGGGCACGACGGCTCGATGACGACGATCCACGCGAATTCGCCACGCGATGCGATCAGCCGGCTCGAAAGCATGGTCATGATGGCGAACGCGAACCTGCAGCTGCTGTCGATCCGGCGCCAGATCGCGAGCGCCGTGCACCTGTTCGTGCAGATCGAGCGGATGCGCGACGGCGTGCGGCGCGTCACGCGGATCACCGAGATCGTCGGGATGGAAGGTGAGGTGGTGATTACGCAGGACCTGTTCGCGTTCCGCCAGGAAGGCGACACGACGCGCGATTCGGTGAAGGGCGTGTTCGAGGCATTGCCATTGCGGCCGGGATTCTCGGCGCGCGCCGCATATTACGGCGTCGAGGATGCGCTCGCCGAGGTGTTCCGGCAATGAGGGCCGCCGACCTGTTCGCGGTGGGCGCGTTCGCGATGATCCTCGCGATCGGGCTCGTGCTGTCGTCGCTGTTCGATCGCGCGAGCCACACGCCGGCCCAGCGCATCCGCGCACGGATGCGGCGGCTGTCGCCGTCGCTCGCCGGGCGCGACGGGCAC
>NZ_JAAGPE010000656.1:0-1465 GCF_017104605.1 Burkholderia sp. Ac-20384
CGAAATGAAGGGTAACATAGCCCTTTATATGAACGCCTCCCGTTTGCGAAGGGTTTTCGTGTGCTCTGACTACGACAGGATGGGTTGCAGCTTTATATCCGGGCTTGTTGCAGCCTGATACGCTGCGGCCCACCATGAAATCCGCTGACCCGCACCTCATTTACTTAGCGAGCTAGAAGCTCGACGGGCTATTCAGGTTTGGCGGGTCCCGGTCCGACCTGTCTTGTCATTACTTACGATTGCCAGCGCAACCTTTCGACGTATCACCCTGTAAAAGTTGATCTTCCCGCTACGCAACGCCGTTCGATCAAACCGGTTTCACACTCACGTAGCCCTTTTCGTACGGCCTGTCATGCGCCAGAATCGCCCAGATCGTGCGGGCTATCCTGTTCGCCTGCGCAACGATCGCCACATTCAGCGGTCGCCGCTTCCTGATCCCTTCAGCCCACGGCCCCGGTTCCTTCGTGAGGCACAGCACAGCCCGGGCACCGTGAATCAGCAGCTTGCGCAGATACGTGTCGCCGCGCTTGCTGATTCCCAGCAACTGGACTTTGCCGCCCGAGCCCGTTTGCTTGGGCACCAGTCCGATCCAGGCTGCGAATTCACGCCCGGACCGAAACGTCTTCGCATCGCCCATCGTCGCGACGGCCGCTGTCGCCGTCAGGAGACCTACGCCCGGTATCGTCGCGATCGCCTTGCATGCTTTGTCCTCTCTCATCCACATCTGTAAGCGCCGTTCGATGCCGGCAATCTGCTTATCCAGCTCCGCCAGCCCGTTCCACTGCTCGCGCAGCGTGTCGATCAGGATAGCCGGCAGACGATCGACCAGTCGCTCCAGTACGCCCGGTATCGCTTTGTCCAGCGCGGCTCGGCCTTTGCCCATCACTTCGCCGTACTCGGTCAGCAGGCCGCGCAGGCCGTTGATCTGCATCGTGCGGAACTTCACCAGTTGCTCGCGCATCCGGTGCAGACCCAGCACCGCCTGTTGCGTTTCCGTCTTCACCGCGACCGACCTTTCTGCGTGCTGCACGGCAAGCCAGATCGCTTTCGCATCGACCGCGTCGTTCTTGTTGCCCATCACGAACGCCTTCACGAATTTCCCCGGCATCAGCTTCACCTCATGGCCCATCGCCGTGAGCTTGCGGGCCCAGTACTGCGAGCCCCCACAGGCTTCCATCCCGATCAGGCAGGGAGCCCGATTCGCGAAATGCTCGAGGAATACAGCACGCTTCACCGGCTTGTTCACGATCTCGCCCGTCTCTGCGTCGATGTAATGGAGTTGCATCACGTTCTTTGCGATGTCCGCACCCACTGTCATCTGCTTCATGTCGGAGCCTCCGGTTTGCCAGGAAAACCTCTATGGTCTTCCATCTGGGCACTCTGATGCCGTCGGTCCGTGAGGCTCCGCCTTCCTGCCGGCTCCCACCGATCACGGGTGGGAGGCGTTCATATCATTTACTATGTT
>NZ_JAAGPE010000657.1:0-1441 GCF_017104605.1 Burkholderia sp. Ac-20384
GAACGTGCGCTTGCTGCACGTCGCGTCGAGGCTGCCCTTGCCGCTCAGCAGCGGGCAGCGGTCGAACACCTCGGCGACCCAGTCGACGAACACGCGCACCTTCGGCGACAGATGGCGGCTGTGCGGAGCACACACCGAAACCGGCAGCGGCAGCGGCTGGACGCCCGACGCGTGCGCGAACCTGCGCACCTTCGTCGAGCGCTGGCAGCTGCCGGTGGCCTGCGCATTCCGCTACCAGGACACGATCGACAACGCGCACCCGAACTACGCGGGCGACGTCGGGCTCGGGATCAACCCCGCGCTCGGGAAACGCATCCGCGACGCCGACCTGCTGCTCGTGATCGGGCCGCGCCTCGGCGAAGCGACGACCGGCGGCTTCACGCTGCTCGACATCCCGAAGACGCGCCAGACGCTGATCCACGTGCACCAGGGCGCGGACGAGCTCGGCCGTGTGTATGCGGCCGACCTGCCGATCGTGTCGGGCATGCCCGAGATCGCCGCGCCGCTCGCCGCGCTCGAGGCGCCCGAGCACCCGGCGTGGGCCGGCACCGCCGCCGACGCGCATCGTACGTATCGCGAATGGCATGCGCCGCTGCCGATGCCCGGCGACGTCCAGCTCGGCGACGTGATGGTGCAGTTGCGCGAGCGCCTGCCGCATGACGCGATCCTCACCAACGGCGCCGGCAACTATGCGATCTGGCTGCATCGCCACTTCGCGTACCGGCACTTCCGCTCGCAGCTCGCGCCAACCAGCGGCGCGATGGGCTACGGCGTACCGGCCGCGCTTGCCGCGAAGTCGCTGTATCCGTCGCGCGCCGTCGTCGCGCTCGCGGGCGACGGCTGCTTCATGATGGCCGGCAACGAGCTCGCGACCGCGATGCAGTACGGGCTGAACATCGTCGTGATCGTCGTCAACAACGGGCATTTCGGCACGATCCGCATGCATCAGGAGCGCAACTACCCGGGACGCGTGCACGGCACGGGGCTCACGAATCCCGATTTCGCCGCGTATGCGCGTGCGTTCGGCGCGCATGGCGAAACCGTCGAGCGCACCGCCGATTTCGCGCCCGCGCTCGAACGCGCGCTGACCTGCGGGCTGCCCGCGCTGATCGAAATCCGTATTCCGCAGGACGCCAGCACGCCGGCCGCGACG
Organism: Burkholderia sp. Ac-20384; assembly: GCF_017104605.1. NCBI lineage: Bacteria > Pseudomonadati > Pseudomonadota > Betaproteobacteria > Burkholderiales > Burkholderiaceae > Burkholderia > Burkholderia sp. Ac-20384. The sequence continues at coordinate 1,154 of NZ_JAAGPE010000657.1, forward strand.
CTCGAGCAGATCCGCGAACAGGGCCGCCGCGCACGCGGCGGATGACGGTGGACACGCACGCCGCGCCGCGTTGGCCCCTGCCTTCGCACCGGGGGCGACCATATACAGGCGCTTGCTGCCGAAATTCTGCGCGTACGCGATTGCAGCCGCGTCGTCGACGGTCGGGCCGTCGATCACAGCCACTGCACGCAGTTTGCCTGCAAGGGAATCCGCTGCCGTTGCGACGGGTTGTTTCGACGAGTGCCCAGGTGCGATCAGCAAACGCGGTTGCGCATTGAAGCGTGACTT
>NZ_JAAGPE010000658.1:0-1259 GCF_017104605.1 Burkholderia sp. Ac-20384
TCCATCGACGTCGTTGCGGGCCGCATCGGCGGCCAGCTCCGGCGCGAGGCGGTCGAGCAGCGCGGCAACGCGTGCGTCGTCGGCATCGGCATCTTCGGAGGGCAGGAGGCGCAGCGAACGCGGCTGAGGCTGCGGCGAGGAAGCGGCAAGGCTGGCGGACATCGAGACGGATTCCCTGGGTGATACGGAAAGTAATACGGACAGGCGGCAATAGCGGCAATAGCGGCAATCGATCGCCACGCGGCACGGTTGCTCATGAAGTCGGCGATCCGGAACGCACGGCGCCGGATTCGCCGGCGCCCGCGCGCCCGATCGTTCGTGAGCCCACAGCGTATGCGCGGCGCATCCCCGCCCAAACCATGCAAATCTGATATTCAAATCGGGATTGATTATTTCCGTTTCGCATGATCGCGGCGTTAACCTGCGCTCCATTCCTGCCCGGCCACGCGCCGGGACGTCCCTGTACCGGAGACCCAGATGAGCGTCGAATTCATCGGCATGATCCAGAGCCAGAAGCAGTCGGAAATCCACCCGCCGTCCGGCCCGGTCGTCGATCCCGATTACGTGCGCGACTTTGCACGCGCCCACGAGACGGCCGGCTTCGACCGGATCCTCGTGCCGCACCACTCGACCGGCCCGTCGGCGACGCTGACGATCGCGTTTGCGGCGGCCGCGACCGAGCGGATCCACTTCATGCTCGCGCATCGCCCCGGCTTCACCGCGCCGACGCTCGCGGCGCGGCAAATCGCGACGCTCGACCAGTTCAGCCGTGGCCGGCTCGCCGTGCACTTCATCTCCGGCGGCTCGGACAGCGAACAGCAGCGCGACGGCGACTTCCTCGACCACGACGCGCGCTATGCACGCACCGACGAATACCTCGACATCCTGCGGCGGATCTGGACCGAAGCGCAGCCGTTCGATCACGACGGTACGCACTACCGGTTCAAGCAGGGCTTTTCGGAAGTGAAGCCATTCCAGCAGCCGCATGTGCCGATCTATTTCGGTGGCGCGTCGGAAGCCGCGCTCGAAGTGGCCGGCAAGCATGCGGACGTCTACGCGCTGTGGGGCGAATCGCTCGACCAGGTGCGCGACCTGACGACGCGCGTGCGCGCCGAAGCCGCGCGGCACGGCCGGCAGGTGCGCTTCTCCGTGTCGTTCCGGCCGATCCTCGCCGCGACCGAGGACGAAGCCTGGGCCCGCGCGCATCGCATCCTCGACGAAACGCGCCGGCTGCGCGAAGCGGCCGGCCTCGGCGCCGG
>NZ_JAAGPE010000659.1:0-1122 GCF_017104605.1 Burkholderia sp. Ac-20384
TCCGCGCGCGGGCTGCTGCACGCTGCGCACCGGCCGTTCCGGCTCGACTACGACCGCGCACGGCACGTGCATGTGATCAACGGGATGGGTGTCACGCTCGGCGATTCGGTGATCGGGCTCACCGCCCTTGCCGCGCTGCGCACGACGCACCCGGGCCTGCGCTTCACGCTGTACCGGCCGGCCCGCGCGCCGCGCTATGTCGAGGCGCTGTATGCGCTCGCGGCCGACATCGTCGCGCCGTCGCGCACACTGCCGTACCCCGCCGACGCGCTGCCGGCGGATGCGGCGTGCATCGACGTCGGCAATCACCTGTACTGGCCCGCCTTCGCGCGGCTGCCGATGATCGATTTCTTCCTCGACGCGCTCGGCGTGGAGCCCGCGTCGGTACCGGCGTCGGCCAGGCGCAACCGCTGGCTCGCGCGGCTGCCGCTGCCTGCGTTGCCTGAGGACTGGCAGCGCCCGTACGTGCTGTTCTGCCCGACCGCGAGCACCGCGTTGCGTAGCGTGCCGCCGACGATGCGGGCGACGTTCGTCGAGCAGCTCGCGCAGCGCTACGGATTGCCGGTGGCCGGGTTCGGGCCCGTTTCGCATCCCGCCTATGTCGACGTGAGCGCCGATGCGGCCGACGATACGGCCCGGTTCATCGCATGGGTCAAGGGTGCCAGCCTGCTGTTCGCGCCCGACACGGCCGCACTGCATCTCGCCGACGGTTTCGACGTGCCGACGCTCGCGTGCTTCACGACGATCGGGCCGGCGCTGCGCGTGCGCGACTATCCGCATTGCGTGCCGGTCGCGCTCGACGTTCCCGCCGAATTGCGCGGGCTGCATCGCAGCGAACGGCCGGCCGATCTCGCGGCGGTCGAGGCTGCCTATCGCGCGATCGACTGGGATGCGCTGGCGTGGCCCGCGCCGCGCGACGCGGCGGCTACGACCGAATAGGGAAACAGCGTGCGGTGGCCAGTTGAGAGGCCGAAAGCGTAGCTGCGGGTACGCGCCGCCTGAGCCTGAGCCTGAGCCTGAGCCTGAGCCTGAGCCTGAGCCTGAGCCTGAGCCGGAGCCGGAGCCGGAGCCGGAGCCGGAGCCGGAGCCGGAGCCGGGCTGCGGCCGGGCTGCGGCCGGGCT
>NZ_JAAGPE010000660.1:0-1385 GCF_017104605.1 Burkholderia sp. Ac-20384
GAACCTGTCCGCATTAATGAGATGGTCAGCCTGACCGAAACAACCCGATCGGCTTACGCTGATCGGGTTGTTTCCTTATTGGGAGGTCATTATGGACACGGTATCGCTGATCGGGATCGATTTAGGCAAGCATTGCTTCCACCTGCATGCACAGGCTGCATCCGGCCACATGGTGTTCCGCAAGAAGCTTACGCGCAACCAGTTATTTTCTCTGCTCGGCAACGTTCCGAGCTGTACGGTGGTCATGGAAGCGTGTGCTGGTGCTCACTGGATGGCGCGCCGTATCCAAGGGCTGGGGCATCAAGCCAAGCTGATTTCTCCCCGATTCGTCAAACCGTTCCTGCGCGGCAACAAGAACGATTTCGCCGACGCGCAGGCAATCTGCGAGGCCGGGTCACGTCCGGCCATGCGCTTCGTCAGTCCTCGCAACGAAACCCAGCAAACGCTCTCGGCCCTGCATCGGGTACGCGAGGGGCTGATACGCGACCGTACCGGCACGGTCAACCAGATTCATGGGTTTTTACTGGAGTTTGGAGTAAGTCTGCCCAAAGGGATGGCTGTTATCCGTCGGCTGCCGGCCGTGCTGGCCGCACATGAATTGCCGCCGCGGCTGATTGCGCTGCTCGAGCGTCTCCAGGCACATTTCAAGTACCTTGATGAGCAAATCGGGGAACTCGACCGTGAACTGGTTCAGCAGCTAGGCGAGGACGAGCGCAGCCAGCGGTTGCTGGAAATTCCGGGCATCGGGCCAGTCACGGCCAGCGTGCTCGCGACGGAATTAGGTGACGCCCGACAATTTGCTTCAGCGCGGCAATTCGCGGCTTCCATCGGACTTGTCCCGCGCCAATACAGTACCGGCGGCAAGCCGACCTTGCTGGGCATTAGCAAGCGAGGAGACAAGAATCTGAGGCGGCTACTGGTGCAATGCGCGCGATCTGTCATGCAGCGGATCGAGCGGCGCACCGATCGCTTGAGCGTCTGGATCCGCGGTCTGTTGACCCGACGGCATTCCAACGTGGTGGCCTGTGCGCTGGCTAACAAATTGGCCAGAATCGCCTGGGCCATCCTTGCCAAAGGTACACACTATCTATGCGAACAGGCTGCAGCAGCCTGACACGGCCTCGCTTATATAGCCCGATGTATCGAGTCCTTCCTGCTTTTGCGACGCGAGATACGTGAAGACATAAACGGCTCAACGGCCGGGCAAGCAACCTGACCACAAAAACAGCGCATGGACGCTGACGCATTTTTGAGGTTTGCCCGGTGCGGCTCTCATCATGGGACGAGGAACCTGTTTCCATCGCGATCCCGGATAGATTTGCGCACGCCCAATTTACGTCGACACCCACTCGCTTGCAAAAGTCAGGCTGACCATAGATTTTGTG
>NZ_JAAGPE010000661.1:0-1378 GCF_017104605.1 Burkholderia sp. Ac-20384
AACAACGGTTCTTGCATCTCGTCCATTCCACGCATCGGCTCATCTGCTCAAGATCATGAACACGATATCTCTAACGCACCGCCCTTCGAGCCCGTTTACACCGTTCCCAATTTCAACAGCCTGCTAGGGGCGGAATCGTCGCATGGCGAGGCTGTTGCGGCGGCGTACGCGTGCCTCGATACCAATGGTGCGGATTTCGGCGGGGCTCAGTTGTTCTGGAACCGAGGCATCGCGGTGTTCTGGATGGCGACGGGCAATACGGAGGGTTGGAGTTGAAACAGGGTTGGCGGGCAACCCTGTTTCGCGGAAAAGCGCGTCGAAGTTACTGCCCGGTTCCGGATAGTCCGAGCTTCGCCAGTGCGTTTGTCAATCCGGAGATGACACTGTGGCCCTTGCCTAACAGGTACCTATCGATGTGAACTTGGCGCTGTTCTGGAGTCATGTGCCCAAAGAGAGTAATCGAAGAGCTGTGTTTCCGCAGATCAGTCATGAAAGCGCGCACAATGGACTTCTGATATTCGATGGTCACCTTGTCTACGATTGCAAGTTCATCTGCGGGGCGTTTCGCGTTCGAGCGGGGAATGCCTGGTGGCAGAAGGCCCAGTTTTCGAAGGGCCGTTTGAATCTGGTTGCGTAGCTTGCGCCGAGAAGCCTCGTTGCTGCCACGGATCGATAGCTCTGCCGATGGCGTGAAAGTCTCAACGTATTCCCTTCTCGCTTCTGGGGATAGGGCTATGAACTTCTCTTCGTCGATGTGGCTGAATAAAGTTTTGAGAACACTCCTGTCTGAATGCGACAGCGCTCCGTGCGCTGTGGTGCTGGGAGCAGGAGTGGCTTGGGATGGAATAGCGCTTGGGCCGGCGAGTGGCAAGGTATTGCGGCTGGACGAAGCGATGGGTTGCGGAGAGTCGCGGACCGGAGGTCGAGCGAAGTGTTGGCTGGAGGACGGAATGGCGAAGTCCCGCGGTTGGGCTGTCAAACCAGACGGTTCGCCGTAAGGGAAAAAGGGCGCGGCACTCGCGGCCTCGGGCATGAAGGGAAGCGTGCCGCAGCCAGGCTGAGGGTGTTGGCTACCGGAGGCAATCGGTAACGCTGGTTGGTCCGTTGGCAACGGATGATGAAAACCGGCCGGCGCGAAGGTGCCGGGATGCGCAGTGGCGTGGGCGAATGGTTGAGTATTCGGCGCGCTAGGGACGGCCTCGACGGGCAAGGTACGAGGCGTTGCCGTCTCGGGAGGCAGGGAAACCGAGACTAGGCTCTCTGGGAGTTTGGGCTTGCTAATGGAGGCATGCGTTAGGGCAAAGCGCCCGCCTTCGAGTGGCATGAATTCAGCGAGGACCGTGGCAGAGCGGTTCGCCACTTGCAAGTCAGCGCCGTA
>NZ_JAAGPE010000662.1:0-1370 GCF_017104605.1 Burkholderia sp. Ac-20384
AGCGGCCAACCGTGCGACCAACCAGGTGTCGGGTCAGGGCTCGGCCGCACGGCGGTTCGCGCCGTCCACGCAGGCTGCCGGCGGTGCGCCGGTGCCGGGCGGCCAGCCGCCGGGCGCGGTTCCGGCGATCCAGCCGCAGTTCCAGTTCCATCGTCCGCCGCAGCCGAACGCGTCGAACGAGGCGTCGCCGCCGGTCGGCCCGCAAGGCTCGGACACGCTGCAGAACCAGCCGATCACCGCGCCGGCGCAGTAAGTCCGCGTGCGGAAACCGGGCGGCATGCGCCGCCCGTCTTTAGACCTGTCGTGTAGAAAGCCATGAAGATTGCGATTGCCGGTGCATCGGGCCGAATGGGCCGGATGCTGATCGAAGCCGTTCTCAACGATTCCGACGCGCAGCTCGTCGGCGCGCTCGACCGCGCCGATTCGCCGTTCCTCGGCCAGGACGCCGGCGCGTTCCTCGGCAAGGAAACCGGGGTCAAGCTGACCGCCGACCTCGACGCCGTGTTCGCGCAGGCCGACACCCTGATCGATTTCACGCGTCCGGAAGGCACGATGGCCCATATCGAGGCCGCACTGCGCCACGACGTGAAGCTCGTGATCGGCACGACCGGCTTCACCGCCGAGCAGAAGGCCGAGCTGCAGGCCGCGGCGGGCAAGATCGGCATCGTGTTCGCGGCAAACATGAGCGTCGGCGTGAACGTCACGCTGAAGCTGCTCGAATTCGCGGCGAAGCATTTCTCGCATGGCTACGACATCGAGATCATCGAGGCGCATCACCGTCACAAGGTCGACGCGCCGTCGGGCACCGCGCTGATGATGGGCGAAGCCGTTGCCGGCGCGCTCGGGCGCTCGCTCGACGATTGCGCGGTGTACGGCCGCCACGGCGTGACGGGCGAGCGCGATCCGTCGTCGATCGGCTTCGCCGCGGTGCGCGGCGGCGACATCGTCGGCGATCACACGGTGCTGTTCGCCGGGATCGGCGAGCGCATCGAGATCACGCACAAGTCGTCGAGCCGCGTGTCGTACGCGCAGGGCGCGCTGCGCGCGGTCCACTTCCTGTCGGCGCGCGGCGCCGGCCTGTTCGACATGCAGGACGTGCTCGGCCTGCGCTGACCCCACGGGGAAACTCCGATGGCGATACCCACCGGCGTTGTCCACTACCTCGAAAGCGGCGATGCGATCACGCATGCCGTCGCCTATGTGCTGCTGGCGATGTCCATCGCCAGCTGGTGCTTCCTCTTCATGAAAGCCTGGCTCCTGGTCCGCGCGAAGCGGCAGGGGCCGCGCGCGCTCGCCGCGTTCTGGCGCGCGCCGTCGCTCGACGCGGGCATTGCCGCGCTCGCCGGCGCTGATCGCGAGCGCGTGTTCGT
>NZ_JAAGPE010000663.1:0-1357 GCF_017104605.1 Burkholderia sp. Ac-20384
CTAGCAGGCTGTTGAAAAACGCCTCGTCTTGATCACGAGGTCGCTGCGCAAAAGGATTTTGTATGCGATTGGCTGCTGAGTTGGCGACGGATCGTCGAAGCTGGACCGCTCGCGAGCGGTCCAGTCGGCGCGTTGCCGCGCAATGGCCGCGCTTGGGCGGCTCATTGCACGGCTCCTTGCTGCACCACCGTCAGCATTCGCGCCATTCGAGTCAGGTTGCTCGCCAGCATCGTCAACTTGAAGTGCTGATCGACCCGCTTGACGCCGCGATACACGGTCTGTCGAATCCTGCCGACAGTCTTGCCCCAGCCGAAGTGCTCTTCGATGCGTTTGCGAATCACTTGGCTGATGCCATAGCCGGCGTGCCGCGAGGTGCGACCGTCGATCGCGCTGCCGCCTTGATGAGAATCGTTGCGCGCGACATGCGACGTGACTTTGCGCGCCCGGCAATCGCGCACGAAGTCGCGCATGTCGTAGCCCTTGTCGGCGCCGAGCGTCTTGGCATGACGACCGGGCACGCAATCGAGCAGGCGCAACGCACTGGCACGTTCGGCGAATCCGTCGGCGTGACTCACCACGGCGCCGACCACCAAGCCCGAACGATTCTCCATCAGGATGTGCCCCTGATAACAAAGGACGGCTCCGCTTTGCCTGCCCTTTCGAAACAGCCGGGCATCCGGATCTGTGCTCGATTCATGCGTGTCGTTGCTGCGCCGTTTGCCTTTCCAGTCCGTGTCGGCATTACGTCCGCCGCCGGCCGGCGGATCGTCCGAGCCGTCCTTGGGACGGAAGCTCTTGTGACTGGCCCACGCCTGGATCAGCGTGCCATCGACCGAGAAGTGCTCTCTGGACAGCAGCCCTTGCTTGTCGGCCAAGCGCATGACTTCGGTAAAGAACGCTTCGACCACTTCGTGTTCGAGCAAGCGATCCCGGTTCTTCGAGAACACCGAGTGGTCCCAGACAGCGTCTTCGATAGCCAGGCCGACGAACCAGCGGAACAGCAGGTTGTAGCGCATCTGCTCCATCAGCATGCGCTCGCTGCGCACCGAGTAAAACACCTGCAGCAGCAACGCACGCAGCAGCTTCTCCGGCGCAATCGAGGCACGACCGCTGTCCGCATAGATCGTGCCGAACAGCCCGTTGAGCCGCTTCAACGCCTGATTGACCAGCAGCCGAAGCGGCCGCAATGGGTGATCGGCCGGCACGAAGTCTTCCAGCTTCACCGTCGTGAACAACGGTTCTTGCATCTCGTCCATTCCACGCATCGGCTCATCTGCTCAAGATCATGAACACGATATCTCTAACGCACCGCCCTTCGAGCCCGTTTACACCGTTCCCAATTTCAACAGCCTGCTAG
>NZ_JAAGPE010000664.1:0-1344 GCF_017104605.1 Burkholderia sp. Ac-20384
TTTCAGGCGTGTGCTCTTCCGATCTGCCGCCAGCGCGATTGCCAAAGCCCGACGGCGCGACCGGCAGGCTGCCGTAGCCGCTCAGACCCGGCAGCCCCGGCCCGCCGCGACGACCACCGCCACGACGCGGCTGATCCAGCTGCCCGTGCGCCGTCAGCACCGGCTCACGGCCGATGAAGCCCATCGACGTCTGCATCGGATCGGGCTGGCGACGCTCGGCCTGGCCGGTACCGCCACGCTTGCCCTTCTCCTCGGACGGCGCCTTCAGGCCGACGGTCGCCATCAGCTTGCGCACCTGCGCGTCGTCGAGCTCCTCCCAGCGACCGCGCTTGAGGCCGCGCGGCAGCGGAATCGGGCCGTGACGCGTACGGATCAGGCGGCTCACCATCAGGCCGACCGCCTCGAACATCCGGCGCACTTCGCGGTTGCGGCCTTCGGCCAGCGCAACGTGATACCAGTGGTTCGTGCCTTCGCCGCCGCCGTCGCGGATGCGCAGGAAGTTCGCCGGGCCGTCATCGAGCTCGACGCCGTGCAGCAGCTTCTGCCGCATGCCTTCGGCCAGTTCGCCGACGACGCGCACCGCGTACTCGCGCTCGACGCTGTAGCGCGGATGCATGAAGCGGTTTGCGAGGTCGCCCGAAGTCGTCAGCATCAGCAGACCTTCGGTATTGAAGTCGAGGCGGCCCACCGCGAGCCATTTCGCCGTCTTCATCGGCGGCAGGCGGTCGAACACCGACGGACGGCCTTCCGGATCCGCGTGGCTGACGATCTCGCCCGTCGGTTTGTGGTACAGCAGCACGCGCGGCGGCTTGTTCGGCAGCTTGCGCTTGACCGGCTTGCCGTTGATCCGCACCTGGTCGGTCGGCATGATGCGCTGGCCGATGTGCGCGGGCTCACCGTTCACCGACACGCGGCCGGCGACGATCAGCTCTTCCATTTCGCGGCGCGAGCCCATGCCCGCCTCCGCCAGCACCTTGTGAAGCTTCGGCGCGTCGTCGTCCGGCGACAGCACGCGCTTGTTCGCCGGCTGGCTGCGACCGCGGCGCAGCATCGGCGCACGCACGCCGCTACCGCCCGCGGAGTTGTCCGCGTCGAATGCCGGCGACGTCACGTAGGCGAACAGTTCGTCCTGGGACGCATCGCCCTCCACCTTTGCCGCACTACCTTCAGCCTTCGGTGCGCTGCTGCGACGACCCTGGCCGCCTTGGCCGCCCGGGGCCTTGGCCGCGCCTTCGCGCTTGGCGGCCGGCTTGCGAGCACCCTTGGCCGCACCTTCCTTGCGCGGCGCACGTGTCGGCTGCTGCGCTTCGGCGGCTTCGGCCGGCTGCGCGTCAGCGCCTTCGC
>NZ_JAAGPE010000067.1:0-41601 GCF_017104605.1 Burkholderia sp. Ac-20384
ACCAGGCCGCGACGGAATGGCTGAAACGGAACACGTCGATGCTGGACACATGGCTGGCCGGCGTCACGACGTTCGACGGCAAGCCGGCGCTACCGGCGGTGAAAGGGTATCTCGCTGCGCACTAGCATCGCTACGACGAGGCGTACTACGACAACAACGCTTACTGAGCGATTCGTTGGCGCGTGGCGAACGCGCATGCGATGAAATGACATGCGCGTTCCGCCCGTCACGTCGCTCGGCGCAATTTCGCTGCAGTCGGCCCGATCGTCGACGGCACAACCTGTACGCCGCAAATTGGCAGTTCGGTCCCGGAAGCAGTTACGCCGCCAATGAGTGCCTTGCAGAGGGTGATGAGCGTCGTGCAGGGAACCGTCCGGTCGACGCGTCTGAACTTCACGGTAGCGGCTGACGGTGCGATATCTGTACTGTTTCCAAACGGGATATGCACATCCTGAAGCTTTAAGGCTGGTATCGCGCTCAATTATCTCTACGGCGAGTGCGGTTAGTAATCGCACATTGCGGACACCATGTTCCCGCACCTATGTTGATTGGCCGAGACTCCCAGACGTGATCTCGATGGCATTGCCAAGTCAATTTGGTCCGCCTCCCCAGATACTCCGTCGACAAACATAGTCCGCCACGAGCGGCCGCAAGCGCTCGCATGTCATCAATTGTTTGACGCAATTTGAGGCCCGCACATTGCCGACACCAGTGCCCGAGCCAAATTCGGCTCGCTATCGCCATCCATTCATGGCCCGCCGCACAACGAAACGGGTATTTTTCGGCTGAACCCACATAAGCCTCTGCCAAACAAGCTCCACCCTTTTCTCGGGCGGCCGCCTGCAGACGTGCCAATCCATTGGGGTCAACCTGCCCGGAGGAGGTCAATTTTGCGCAACGACCACACCAGGTTCCCCGGAGGATGTCGTTTGCCCTGGCCTCCCAACGATGCCCCTTTGCACATTCGAATCGATATAGACGGCTTTCGATCGTGTAGTTGGCTGAAAGACATTTTCCGTCTCTCTCTTGTGCCTTGGCGTGAAGCCGGGCCAAACCATCCGGGCAACAGCTTCGCCGCGTCGCGTCACGATGTGCGCAGCGCGGACACCAGCGCCCCTCGCTGATCTTCCTTCCCTCCACGCTCCACTCGTGCCCCGCTGCGCAACGAATTTGGTAACGCGCAAATAATCCAATGAATGGACCACTCAGAAGCGTCCCTCCTCGCTCTGCCAATTTCGCCAACCATCTATCACGGATATCCTCCTGCTGACAGGATATGCATACCGGTGCACCGCTATTTCGATAGAGCAAGGTCAACGCCACGCGCTCAAAAACGTGCCCACGAGCGCAAGCGAACTGATGACGTGAATTGACACCCCTCCACTCGCTCGCCAAACATTGCCAACCATATTGGGCAACGCACTGTCGCAACCTCTCAAGCATGCTCCCTCACTTCGCCGTCACAATCCCGCCGCATTAGCGCCTGAATCAACCGCGACACACGTCGCCCAAAACGCTGCGAGAAATTCAAGCCCCACCATCTTTTACATGAGTCACTGCGAACAGCAGAGTTCGCATCCACACGGGCGCACACTACCGACAGCGCTTACAAAAGCCGATCATCAAATTCGACAATTCGCCATCGTTTCGCAATACTTATAATCTTGCAGCCTTGAATTCACGCATCAAAAAAAAGCGCCCGAAGGCGCTTTTTCGGAACCGACTAGCCAGCCGTCACGCTTAGAAGCGGTGACGCAGACCAACCGTTGCGGCGGTTTGGCTGACCTTCGAGCTCGGGTACGCGTTGATATCGCCGTTGTAGATCGATGCGCCCAGACCGGCACCCTTCGTGCCACGCTGGTACACCGCCTGAGCGTAGACGTCCGTACGCTTCGACAGGAAGTAATCAGCTTGCACGCCGAACTGATTCCAGTGCGTGCTGTTGCCGTTCTGCTTCGCGTTCGTGTAGGTATAGGCAGCGCCCAAGCCGAGAGCCGGCGTCAGGTTGTACTTCGCGTTGATTTCGTAGTTGTCCGCGCGCAGCGTACCCAGGCCGTTCGTCTGGTTGTCGAGACGCGATTGCGTCCATGCCGCGCCGACTTGAGCCGGACCGAATGCATAGGCTGCTGCAATACCATACGTACGCGTGCGGCCCTGAATGCCGAATGCGTTGCCGTTCGTATCGACGCTCGGGTTCACCGCGCCCGACGTGGACAGGCCGGCGTTGTTCGCTTGCGAGTACGCTGCACCCAGCTTCAGGCCTTGGTACTGGTACGACAGGCCGGCGCTGTATGCACGGTTGTTGGCAAAGTTCGTGCTGTTCGAGAACGAGTACGTGCCACCGAACTGCAGGCCGGCGTAGTTCACGCTCGTGTACTTGATCGTATTGTTAAGCGCGACGTCGCCGTTCGTGCTCAGGCGGTCATTGTTCAGCGGGTGCGCGAAGTACGTGCCGCCCCACGAGCCGGTTGCCGTCAGCGGCGCCAGGTAGTCTTGCGTCGCGTCGTATTGCTTGCCCAGCGTGACCGTGCCGTACTGGCTCGACAGGCCGACGAAAGCCTGGCGGTTGAACATGCCGCCGTTGCCGTTCGCGAACTTGCCGTTACCGATGTTGAAGCCGCTTTCCAACGTGAAGATTGCCTTCAGGCCGCCACCGAGATCTTCCGAGCCACGCAGGCCGAAACGGCTCTGGTCAATGCCCGAACCCATCGAAAAGCGCGACTTGCCTTGGCCGGATGCGGTCTGGACGTTGCTTTGGTAGGTGATGCCTGCGTCCAGCACGCCGTACAGCGTGACGCTGCTTTGCGCGTGAGCGACGGTAGCGAACGATGCCGCAGCGGCTGCGACGATCAGAGTCTTGTTCATTCGTGGAGCTCCCTTCTAAAAAGAGGCAGGTCTCGCGACCTTGTTCATAAACGGTCTGCAACCGCCCGGAGGACCTTGTTCTGTTGGTCACGCCCGGATAGATGCCCGTTTGGGAATCGCGAGTGTAAGAGCGGTGAAAGCAGCCAACCCCACAACGAAATAGAAATTGTGTATTTCTCTTTTCGCAACAGAAAGCCGGAAAAGATACGCAAGTGACTGTTAGTAAATGATTTTATTGCGTTCCGCCGCGAATACTCACACGGTATCTTTGCCGCGATTTTCTTTTGAACACGTCTTGACAGTAGCCAAAAAACTACGCCACACAATCTCAACAATTCTCGAACACATCAGGTCGCTGGTTCGCGCCCAGCTTGATCGGCTTCGTCCCGACGTACTCCCTGGGCAACGGTTGATCCATAGTCTCGATAGACGTGATCCTGCTGTGCGCACACAAATTCCGCGACGAGGTCAACGACAGCTTCTTGAACATGGGCGCGAGCAGCGTGGTGAGCGACACGACTGGCAAATTTGCTGCATTTGCCGCGCCCCCCGACCTGCCGGGTCCGAAGGACCAAATGGTTGATCTGTCGCAGAAGAAGATCTGTGTCGAATGCATGCTGAAGGCGGCCCGGGGTGGAGCAGCCCTGGCGCCCCGTTAAACCGTAGACCCTATTCACGATGACAGAAAGACTTTCCCGTTACGCGCGACGTACGATCCAAACCATCGCCCTCGTGGCCGTGTTTGGCCTCGGCGCATGCGACAAGCATCCCGGCCCCGCGGCGCAACAACTCGACTTGTCGAACCTGTCGAAGCATTACGACACGCTGGCTGTTGGCGCCTCGACCCTGAACTATTCCCCTTGGTATATCCATCAGTGGGGGATCGAGGGGCCTGACGGATCTGGGGTGGCTGGCGGTGGCCCTAATGTATGGCCGGCGGGACCGGACGGAAAACCCTCTGGCGGTGGCAAAGAAACGTGTTGCAGCAACGTCCCTCGCGTCTGGCAGCCGGATCTGAGGCTAACGGTCCGTTGGCTGGTTTACAGGAAACAGGATCAGACGACGAGTTGGTACAAGGCCGAAAACATTCGGATACCAAAGTATGGGCAGGTGATGGGAGGATTGTGGGCCGTCTTCCTGCCTGATGACCGGGTTCGCATCATGGTGGCCGACGGCCAGAAAGGCGACGCTAACGATCCTGGCATACGCCCCCAAGACAACGATCCGTACATCGCGCACGGTGTGGTGGATCAGGAATGGAATCGGTTATACCGTGACGGAGGAAGCACACAATGAGCCTCAAATGGGCCAACCTGATCCGTACTCCAATGAGGACCCGAGCCTGGACCCGGAGAAATGCGGGTGTGGGAAGGGTACGAAGGTCCAACAAGAAGAGGCCGTGAAAGAGGTTCCGGCGATGGGGATGTATGGCATGCCTCTTTTGGAATTTCCCAATGGGTTGCCATCTTTTGGCTTGGGCGGGGCTGGGGGTATGGTTCCCGAATTCGTCATTCCGTGAGGAGCGTGATGCAAGACGCAATGAATCTTTGCTTCGAAAGGGCCGATGTCGCTTTGATCAGTCCGTGCCTGTTGTTCGAGTGGGCGATGGAGTTCGACGAAGGTCCTGAAATCTTCGATTTCTACAGGCGCGCGCGGGAAGCATTGGGCGATCACCTGACGCACTACAACACCGGTGATGGACGCTGGAAACCCATCAACAATCGATCGGAAGGCCTCGTAAAGACTTGGTGCGAAAACCCCGTCCCTTTTCCGAAGAAATTCTATTGCTTGATGGAAAATGGCGCTGATGCGGGGGCGACGGCCAGCAGCCTGCGAATCGACTTCGCCCATCGTCCGCATGTCGAACCGTCGGCTGACGAACTCAAGCAATGGCGTGCGACCGAGCGGCGGTCGCTCCCGATGCACACGATCCTCAATCTGACGTTGCCGCTCGACCATCCGCTGGTGACCGGCAATCGTGTCGCAGACTGGCTGTGCGAATTCGATATCGTGGCGAACAGACGCTTCATTTCGGGATCCTGTGGATTTGGACTCAACTTTCCCATCAATTTTCCATCCCCCGATCTGGATACGGAAACCCGCAATCGGGTAGCCGCGTTGATGCAGCGATATCCTGGGTTCGATGTCGCGAGCGTCATGGTCGGTGTTGGCAACAAGTTGCGGCAGCGCGACCCTGAGTTCACGGAGCGGCATCAGGCAGCCATTGCGCGTCCCTATCTGAAACGGGCGAACTGGTTGACCTTCCTGAGCGAGAATCAGGTCGACTGGATCGGCGGCATTTCCGGGATCGAGGAACACATTGCCGGAACAGCGGTGCGTATGCGCCGGCTCAAACATGGTGTGTGCCTGCAGGCCACGCCGGAGCCGCGACTCGGAGACGCCTCTCGCGACGATTACGTTGCTGCATACAGTCCTGTGGCAAAACTGGTGCGGCCGGTCAGGCTCGATTCGGTGGATGGCGGCCTGCTGCCGTGGGAGTTTCGACAGCACGGGGTGCAGGATTGGCTCGATGTCTTCGATCGATCGAATCATTGACGAGGTATGCGTGATGCGAGTCGATATTACGGGACGCGGCATGGGCGTCGCTTATCTCGAAAAAAATTCAGAAGGGACCTCGCTTGAGACTTCCGATCTGGTCATGTCTGATCCGTTGCCGTTATTTACCGGGTACATCGATCTTGGCTTTTATGTGAGCGACGCTCGCGAGAATCGCCGGGCATCGGCGACGGTCATGTCGTCGACATGGGATCCAGCGAGCGAAACGCAACGTTGGCGCATTGCCACGGATCATCTACCGGCATGGCAGTGGCGGGTCGCGACCAATCTACTGGCGGCGATGGGTATTCGCTCCAGCATCGTGCACATTGAAGAACCTGACGCGAATGCGGTCGAGCGGGAGCTTGTCGTGGATCAAGGGGAATGGCCTCGCCCCCCGGTTGATGCGCCATTTGTGTTCGTGCAGAAGCTCGACGGGCGTGATTCGATTTGCGAGTGTGAAGTACAAATCGAGTTCGATCAGCCCCTCACCAAAGACGTCGCAACCCCGATATGTGCCGCGATCGAGACATGGGCGAACGTTGTCGCCCGGAGCGGCTTCGCTCCGCCGGGCGTCGATCCCGCGAACGTGGGAACGTTCGCGAGCGGCACCTATCAGTATGATTCGCATACGATTGCTTCGAGTTTCGACTACGTATTCAGAGTCGATCCGGCGTGTTTCGACGCACTCGTCGGCCATTTGTCGAGAATTCATCGTGACGGCCGAAAAATCCGTCGACTGACGGTGACCTGATGCCATGTCGGATAGCCGTTCACGCTCCCCCGCTCCTGCCTCTGCCGATGAGCGTTCGAAGTGAAGTGGCGGTTGGGTACCCTCAGTGCGGCAACAACACGATGTTGTAGATTTAATATTGCGTCGAAATCAAATATTGAAAAATATTTACCATGATATTTTCACATAGCGAGTCATATTTCATCAAAAGCGCGTGTGACGCCATCGTTTATTCAAAGACAACATTTTGAGACCACGGACATCTTTTCTGAGAGACAACAACACAAGCCCGCAACCTCTCCCCCTCCCTCCCCGTACCGGTATTCGTCAAACCAACTGTACCGGTACTGTACAGAAAACCGTCGCTAAACTGATCTCCATCCCAGCCTAGAACTGAACGGAGAATCCGCGATGGAATTCCTCACCCTGAGCGCGTTGCCCGCCGGCATGCTGTTCGCGCTCGTCACGACGATCACGCCCGGCCCGAACAACACGATGCTGCTCGCATCCGGCGTCAACTTCGGTTTCCGCCGCACCATGCCGCACCTGTTCGGCATCAGCATCGGCGTCGCGATCCTGATGCTCTGCGTCGGCTTCGGCCTCGGCGAAGCGTTCAGGCGCATGCCGCTGCTGTACACGATCCTCGAAGCCGCGAGCGTCGCGTACCTGCTGTACCTCGCATGGCGCATCGGCACGTCGGGCGAAGTGAAGGCGCACGGCGGCAAGTCGCGGCCGATGACGTTCATCGAAGCCGCCGCGTTCCAGTGGATCAACCCGAAGGCATGGATGATGGTGCTGACCGCCGCGACGACGGTCCGCCTGTCCGCCGACTACGGGATGAACGCCGCATGGATGGCCGTCGTGTTCATCCTGATCGGCTTCCCGTGCATCAGCCTGTGGGCCGCGTTCGGGCTCGGCCTGCGCCGCTTCCTGTCGAACCCCCGCGCACTGCGCATCTTCAACGTGACGATGGCCGTGCTGCTGATCCTGTCGCTGTATCCGCTGGTCGCGCACCTGCTGGCGTAGTGAGCGCTCACCGCGCGCCCGTTGAGATTCGCCCGATGCAGGCGTACCCTTTTGCTACGGGCGCGCGCAACCGCTTGGCCGGTTGCGCCGCTGCTGCCGGGAGAGTGTCGATGAAGCCACTGCTGAGGGCGGGCGAACACATCGAAGGGATGCACTGGATCGCCGAGTATCACCCGCTCACGCACGAGATTCGCGTGCTGCGCGAAGACATCGAGATCGGTATCTACAGCGCGCCGCCGACGATGTTCGGCGAAGAGGAAGACATGGGCGCCGCGAACCTCGCCGATCATCGCAGCCGGGAGGCCGCGCTGCGCGCGTATTTGCGCAACTTCGTGAAGCAACACGACGCGGAAGAATAGCCGGCGGCCCGACGGCCGCCGTATCGGCGGGCCGGCGCATCGCACCGGCCCACGCTTCGCTCAATGCCCGAGCGATTCGATCTTGCCTGCCGGCTGCGTCACGCCATGCGGCCGCGCCATCTGCTTGATCAGCAGCGCGACACACGCGAGCAAGCCCGCGACAGCGATCGTCGCGAACACGCCCGCGAACGAGAAATGCCGGCGCGTCAGCTCGGCGACGAGGAACGATCCCGCAATCCCGCCAAAGCGGCCGACGCCGAGCATCCACGCGACACCCGTACCACGCCCCTCGGTCGGGTAGAACGCGGCGGCAAGCGCCGGCATCGACGATTGCGCGGTGTTCATCAGCACACCGGCCACGAACACGACCAGCACGAGCAGCCCGACGTTGCCGGCCGCCTGACCGATCGCATAGACGCTCACCGCCGTCAGCGCGTAGCACACGGCGATCACGCGGTTCGCGTTGAAGCGGTCCATCAGCACGCCGCACAGCACCGCGCCGACGCCGCCGAGCGGGAACAGCGCGGAGATCAGCGTCGCGCTCTTCGGCGTCAGGCCGGCATCCTTCAGCAGGATCGGCATCCAGTTGATCGACGCGTAGAAGATCACGAGCCCCATGAAGTACGCGAGCCACAACATCACCGAGCCGACGATATACGAGCGCGACAGCACGACACCGAGGCCCTTGCTGCCCGTCTGCGGCGCGGCTTCGGTCATCGCGAACGAGCCGGCGTTCAGCGCGTCGCGCGAGATGCGCGCAAGCGTCGAGCGGATCTTGTCGACAGCGTGATGGTTGGCGACCATGAAGCGCACCGATTCCGGCATCTTCACCAGCAACAGCACGCCGAGCAGCAGCGGCGTCACGCCGCCCAGGATCAGCACGCTGCGCCAGCCGAAATGCGGAATCATCCATGCCGCCAGGAAACCGCCGAACGCGGCGCCGAGCGGGAAGCCGCAGAACATCAGGTTGATCACGGTCGCGCGGCGCTTGTCCGGGCAGAATTCGCCCATCATCGTGACCGCGTTCGGCATCGCCGCACCGAGCCCGACGCCGGTGATGAAACGCAGGATCGTCAGGTGCCCGATCGTCGTCGAGAATGCCGACATCAGGCATGCGACGCCGAACAGGAATACCGAGCCGATCAGCAGCGAGCGGCGCCCGAGCTTGTCGGACAGCGGGCCCGACACGAGCGCGCCGCACGCGAGGCCGAACAGCGCGGCGCTCAGCACCGGTGCGAGATCGGGTTTGGTGAGGTTCCATTCGCCGAGCAGCGACGGCGCGATGAAGCCGATCGCAGCCGTATCGAAGCCGTCGAGCAGCACGATCACGAAACACATGAGGAATACGAGCCATTGAAAACCGCCGAACGGCTGCTCGTTGATGAAGGTCTGGACATCGACCACGGGTGTGCGATTCATCGCTAGTCTCCTGTGTCGATCCAGGTTAGCGCTTTAGCGCTTGCCTGGATCCCATGCTTCGCGGTCGATCCAGGTTGGCGCTTTTGCGCTTGCCTGGTCCCCATGCAAAGCTCATTTGTTTATCAGCGACGCGACCTCGGAACCGCGTCTTGCCTTTGTTCGCGCACCGGCCACCCGGTGCGCCGCGCGCCGATGCTCTGCCGGCGCGTTCATTCATCGTCGAGGCCCGCCAACCATCAGCAGGCCTCGAAGCAAGCTCGGACTACGCCCGGCACTTAACCGGCGGCCCCGTCCTGTTCCTTGAAGATCTTGTCTGCCAAATGGAACGCGGAATTCGCGGCCGGCACGCCGCAGTAGATCGCGGTCTGCAGCAGCACTTCCTTGATCTCGTCGCGCGTCACGCCGTTGTTACGCGCGGCACGCAGGTGCAGCGCCAGTTCCTCGCCGCGATTCAGCGCCACCATCATCGCGATGGTCAGCAGGCTGCGCGTATGGCGCGGCAGGCCGTCGCGCGTCCAGATCTCGCCCCACGCATAGCGCGTGATCAGGTTCTGGAATTCGTCGGTCACCTCGGTGCGGTTCTCGATCGAACGGTCGACGTGCGCATCGCCGAGCACCGCGCGACGCACCTTCATCCCTGCTTCATAACGTTCCTGGTCATCCATCGCCGGTGCCTCACGCGGTCAGGAAATCGAGCAGCGCACGGTTGAAGCCGTCGGTGCACTCGATGTTCGAAATATGCGCGGCGTCGAATTCGACGTGCTGCGCACCCGGAATCGCGGCGGCCAGCGCGCGGCCCTGGTCGGGCGGCGTCGACATGTCCTTCGCGCCGGTCACGACGAGCACCGGCAACGCGATGCCTTTCACCTCTTCACGCAGGTCGGCTGCGTTCAGCGCGTCGCAGTTCGCTGCATAGCCGTCCTTGTCGGTATGCACGAAGGTGTCGCGGATCGCATCGAACAGGCGCGGCTCGCGCTCGACGAACGCGTCGGTGAACCAGCGCGGCAGCACGGCGTCGGCGAGCGCGGCCATCCCTTCGGCACGCGCCTTCTGCGCCCGCGGCGCCCACACTTCCGGCGATCCGATCTTCGCGGCGGTATTCGACAGCACCGCGCGAACGATGCGCGTCGGGAAGCGTGCAGCCAGCGCAGCACCCGTCAGCCCGCCCATCGAGATTCCGCAGAAGTGTGCGCGGGCGATGCCGACGTGGTCGAGCAGGCCGATCACGTCGCCGGCGAGCTGCTCGATCGTGTACGAACCGGCCGGCGCATCGGAATGGCCGTGGCCGCGCGTGTCATAGCGCAGGATGTTGAAGTGCTGCGTGAGCGGACGGATCTGCGGTGCCCACATCTGCAGGTCGGCGCCGAGCGAGTTCGAGAAGACGAGCCACGGCGCGTCGTCGCGCGCGGCACGGTCGATCCGGTAATGCAGTTTCACGCCGTTGACAGTGGCGAAAGGCATCAATGTTCTCCTGGTGATTGCGCGCCCGCGTGCAGCGCGAGCACGGCGTCGACGTAGGCCTGCGCCTCGCCGACGTAATGAGCGGGATCCAGCAGCCGCGCGAGCGCGTCGCGCGACAGGTGCGCCGACACGGTCGCATCGGCGGCGAGCACGTCGAACAGCGTCGCGCCCGTGCGTACGGCTTCCTTCGATGCTTGTTCGACGACGTGATGCGCATCGAGCCGGCCGATCTTGTCGCCGAGCGCGAGCATCACCGCTTCGCCGAGAATCAGCCCGCGCGTCAGGTCGAGGTTCGCGGCCAGGCGTTCGGTGTTCACGTCGAGGCCCGCGACGATCTGTGCGATCTGCGCCAGCGCGCCGCCGGTCAGGCGCGCGAGATCGGGCAGTGCATCCCATTCGGCCTGCCAGCCGCCGAGTGCGCGCTCGTGCTCCTGCACCATCCCCGCGAACACCGTCGCGACGAGGTTCGGCGCACGTACGGCAGCCGTCAGCACGGCTGCGCAACCGACCGGGTTGCGCTTGTGCGGCATCGTCGACGAGCCGCCCTTGCCGGCAGCAACGGGCTCGCCGAGCTCGCCTACTTCGGTCTGCATCTGCAGCGACACGTCGCGTGCAATCTTGCCGAGCGTACCGGTCAGCATCCCGAAACAGGATGCGGCTTCCGCAATACGGTCGCGCTGCGTGTGCCACGGCACGGCCGGCGCCTTGAGCTTCAGGTCCGCTGCCAACGCTGCCGTGACGCCGGCCGCGTGCTCGCGCAGGCTCGCAAGCGTGCCGGCCGCGCCGCCGAACTGCAGCACGAGCGCACGCTCGCGCAATTCGGCGACGCGCGCGCGATGGCGCAGCAGCGCGTCGAGCCATTGCGCGAATTTCAGGCCAAGCGTGATTGGTAGTGCCTGCTGCAGCCACGTGCGGCCGATCATCGGCGTCGCACGATGCGTGCGCGCGAGCGTCGCGAGCGACGCGCACGCTTCGTCGAGCATCGGCTCGAGCACGTCGAGCGTGTCGCGCAACTGCAGCACGGTGGCGGTATCGATGATGTCCTGGCTCGTCGCGCCCCAGTGCACGAACTTCGCAGCTTCTGGATCATCCGCCTTCACCTGCGCGGTGAGCTGCTTGACGAGCGGAATCGCGAGATTGCCGCCGAGCGCCGCACCGTGCGCGAGCGCGTCGGCGTCGAGCCGGCTTGCATCGCACGCGCGTTCGATCGGCGCGACCGCGGCGGCGGGAATCACCTGCTGCGCGGCGAGCGCACGCGCGAGCGCGGCCTCGACGTCGAGCATCCGCTGGATCGTCGCGCGGGGCGACCAGATCCGGTTGAGCGACTCGGTGCCGCAGATGAGGGAGGTCAGGCGGGCGCTGTCTTCGAGCATGGCATCAGATTGGGGAAACGGCGTGCGCCTATTGTCCACCCAAGCGTGCCGGCCTGCGCGCAAGCGCACGCGCCGGCACGCTCGCGGTTCAGGCAGCAGCCTTTTGCGTCGCGTCGATCAGCGGCACGCCGGTCAGCTTCTGCAGTTCGTCGAACGACAGGTCGGTAAAGATCTCGCTCACGGCGAGGCCGTCGGCCGTCACGTCGAGCACGGCGAGATCCGTATAGATGCGGCTCACGCACTGCACGCCGGTGACCGGATACGAGCACTGCGCGACGATCTTGCTTTCGCCCTGCTTCGTCAGGTGCTCCATCATCACGAACACCTGCTTCGCACCGATCGCGAGATCCATCGCGCCGCCGACCGCCGGAATCGCATCGGGTGCGCCCGTGTGCCAGTTCGCGAGGTCGCCGTTCGCCGACACCTGGAACGCACCGAGCACGCAGTAGTCGAGGTGGCCGCCGCGCATCATCGCGAACGAATCCGAATGGTGGAAATACGCGCCGCCGGTGAGCAGCGTCACGTGCTGCTTGCCGGCGTTGATCAGTTCGTCGTCTTCCTCGCCGGGCGCGGGCGCGGGGCCCATGCCGAGCAGGCCGTTCTCGCTGTGCAGGAAGATTTCCTTGCTCGGGTCGAGGTGGTTCGCCACCAGCGTCGGCACGCCGATGCCGAGGTTCACGTACGCGCCTTCGGGGATGTCCTGGGCGACGCGCTTGGCCATTTCATCGCGGGTCAGTCGTTTCATTTGAATGCTCCTCGGGCGGTCAGGCGGCTTGCGATGCGTGTTCGGCGGCCAGCTCGGCCGCATGCGCGGCCTGCGGCACCTCGACGATGCGCTGGACGAAAATGCCCGGCGTCACGATGTGTTCCGGGTTCAGCGCGCCGAGCGGCACGACTTCCGACACCTGCACGATCGCGACCTTCGCGGCGCTGGCCATGATCGGCCCGAAGTTGCGCGCGGTCTTGCGATACACGAGGTTGCCCCAGCGATCGCCCTTGTACGCCTTCACGAGCGCGAAGTCGGCGTGGATCGGCGTCTCGAACACGTACGGCTTGCCGTCGATCACGCGCGTTTCCTTGCCTTCCGCGAGCTTGGTGCCGTAGCCGGTCGGCGTGAAGAAGCCGCCGATGCCGGCGCCCGCCGCGCGGATGCGCTCCGCGAGGTTGCCTTGCGGCACGAGCTCCAGCTCGATCTCGCCGGCGCGGTACAGCCCGTCGAAGATCTGCGAGTCGCTCTGGCGCGGGAACGAACAGATGATCTTGCGCACTTGCTTCGCCTTCAGCAGCGCCGCGAGGCCCGTCTCGCCGTTGCCTGCGTTGTTGTTGACGATCGTCAGGTCGCGCGCGCCCTGTTCGATCAGCGCGTCGATCAGCTCGGACGGCATGCCTGCCGTGCCGAAGCCGCCGATCATGATTGTCGCGCCGTCGTGGATGTCGGCCACCGCCGACTGAAGCGATTCGAAAATCTTGTTGACCATGTCTCTTCCTGATACGAACCCGCGGCTCGATGCGCGGCCTGTCGAGGGGACACGCGCGTGCCGCGTGCCGCGCCGGGGCCGATATCGACTCCGGTATTTGTTCGCTATTCGAACCTAGATTCGATTAGCGAACGATGGGCCGATCATAGAGTCGCGCACAGCGCGTTGTCAAGGCGGGTTGCCTCGGGGGCCGCTGCGTCGTCGAACGGCAAGCCGACGTAGTTTTCGGCGAGCGCCTGCGCGGCAGCCCGCGAGCGGGTCACGTATTTCAGCTCGGCAAACTTCAGGCGATTGACGAACGGCGAGTCTTCCGGCGACGAGTGCAGCATGTTCGTCATGAAGTACGAGAAGTGCTCGGCACGCCACACGCGTTCGAGGCAGGTCGCCGAATACGTGTCGAGCGGCGTCGCGTCGCCGGTGCGGTAGCGCGCACCGAGCGCGCGGGACAGCGCACGGACGTCGGCCACCGCGAGGTTCATCCCCTTCGCGCCGGTCGGCGGCACGATGTGCGCGGCGTCGCCGGCGAGGAACAGGCGACCGTGCTGCATCGTCTCGGACACGAAGCTGCGCATCGGCGTCACGCTTTTCTGCGTGATCCGGCCCTCGGTCGGCGTCCAACCCGTGTCGTTCGAGAAGCGCGTGTGCAATTCGTCCCAGATCCGCGTGTCGGACCATTCGGTGAGGTCTTCATCGGGCTTGCACTGCAGGTACAGGCGCGTGACCGTCGGCGAGCGCATCGAGAACAGCGCGAAACCGTTGTCGTGATGCGCGTAGACGAGTTCGTCGAGCGACGGCGCCGCATCGGCGAGGATGCCGAGCCACGCGAACGGATAGACGCGCTCGAACGTGTTCAGCCGCTCGGCCGGAATCGTCTGGCGCGCGATGCCGTGGAAGCCGTCGCAGCCGGCGATGTAGTCGCAGTCGATGCGGTCTGCGCGGCCGTCGGCGTGCTTGAACGTGACGAACGGGTGCTCGCCTTCGACATCGTGCAACGCAACGTCGCTCACGTCGAAGTGCATCGCGTGGCCGTGCTCGACGCCGGCCGCGATCAGGTCGCGCACGACTTCGTGCTGGCTGTAGACGGTGATCGCGCGCCCGCCGGTGAGCGCGGACAGGTCGATGCGATGGCGCTGGCCCGAGAACAGCAGCTCGATGCCGTGGTGTTCGAGCCCTTCGCGGCGCATCCGCTCGCCGAGGCCGGCGTCGTTCAGCGTGTCGACCGTGCCCTGCTCCAGCACGCCAGCGCGGATGCGGTTCTCGCAGTATTCGCGCGAACGCGCTTCGACGAGGATGGAATCGACGCCTTGCAGGCGCAGCAGATGGGAAAGCAGAAGGCCGGACGGGCCGGCGCCGATGATCGCGACTTGGGTGCGCATTGTTCGTCTCCTGAACATTAATTCGAATCGTCGAACACATTTGAGCGCTTTCCCGACTATGCGGCAACGCGATTCAGGAGATATGTTGTATACGTTTTGACGATACTGGCCTGGCGATGGATGCGCTCGATCTGAACCTCATTCCCTACCTCGTCGCACTCGACGACACGCGCAACGTGAGCCGCGCGGGCGACCTGCTCGGCGTCAGCCAGCCGCGCGTGAGCACGGCGCTCGGCCGCCTGCGCGAGTACTTCGGCGATCCGCTGTTCGTGCGCACGTCGCGCGGGATGGAGCCGACGCCGCGCGCGCTCGCGTTGCTGCCGGCCGCCCGCGACGCGCTCGCGCAGATCGAGCGCGGCCTCGTCGCGCCGCACGACTTCGACCCGGCCGCGAGCACGCATACGTTCTCGATCGCGCTGTCGGACGTCGGCGAGATCGTGTTCCTGCCGAAGCTGCTGCAGGCATTCGCAACGCGTGCGCCGCACGCGAACCTGCGCTCGGTCTCGCTCGCGCACGACGAGGTCGGTCGCGGCCTCGAAGCCGGATCGATCGATCTCGCGGTCGGCTACTTCCCCGATCTCGACGGCAACAACTTCTTCCAGCAACGGTTGTTCACGCACCGGTTCGTGTGCCTGATGCGGCGCGGCCATCCGTTCGAGCAGGCGCCGCCGTTCACGGTCGAGCAGTTCCTCGGGTGCGGGCACGCGGTGGTGCGCGCCGAAGGCCGCAGCCAGGAGGTGCTCGAGAAATATCTCGCGAAGCAGCGCATGCAGCGCCGCGCGGTGCTCGAGACGCCGCACTTCATGAGCCTGCCGTTCATCCTGAGCCGTACCGACCTGATCGCGACGGTCCCGCATGCGATCGGCTATGCGTACGCGGCCGAGCACGCGTTCATCGTGCCCGTCGAGCCGCCGCTCGCGCTGCCGCGCTTCGACCTGAAGCAGCACTGGCATCGCAAGTACCACAACGATCCGCGCACCGCGTGGCTGCGCGGCGTCGTCGCCTCACTGTTCAACGACGAGCAGGACGAATGGCCGAAGTGAGTGCCAGGCCTCTTTCCGCGAAGGACGGGCCCCAGGCCCCGCACGCGCCCCGCGAAAGCATGAAACAATGCCCGGATTCCGCGCCGCCCCGGCGGCGGCATTCGATGGAGCAGATAGATGGCAAAAAAGAAGTCCGCAAAGGCCGAACCGGCCGCATCCCGCCCGAGCCGTGAAGAAGCAGAAGACGCGGTTCGCGTGCTGTTGCGCTGGGCCGGCGACGATCCCGCGCGCGAAGGCCTGCTCGACACGCCCGCGCGTGTCGTGCGCGCCTACGAGCAGTTCTTCGCCGGCTATGCGCTGGATCCGCGCGACATCCTCGCGCGCACGTTCAGCGAAGTCGACGGCTACGACGAAATGATCGTGCTGAAGGACATCCGCTTCGAGAGCTACTGCGAGCACCACATGGTGCCGATCATCGGCCGCGCGCACGTCGCGTATCTGCCGAATCATCGCGTGGTCGGTATCTCGAAGCTGGCGCGCCTCGTCGACGCATTCGCGAAACGCCTGCAGATCCAGGAAAAGATGACCGTGCAGATCGCCGACACGCTGTTCGACGTGCTGCAGCCGAAGGGCGTCGGCGTAATCCTCGAAGCCGCGCACCAGTGCATCTCGACGCGCGGCGTGCACAAGCCGGGCGTCGAGATGGTCACGTCGCGCATGCTCGGCACGTTCCGCACCGATCCGTCGACGCGGCGCGAATTCCTGTCGATCGTCGCGAATCCTTCTTCAGTGAACCTGACGAACACGTAATGGCGCAGACGAAGCAAGCGGCGCATGCACCCGTCGTGCTCGTGACCGGCGCCGCGCGCCGGGCCGGGCGCGCGTTCGCCGAGTATTTCGCCGCGCACGGCTATCGCACTGCGGTGCATTACGACCGTTCGGCCGATGCCGCGCAGGCAGCGGCCCATGCGATCGCCGAGGGCGGACACGATTCGGTCGCGCTACAGGCTGACCTGGCGGATGCCGCGCAGATCACCGCGCTGATCGACCAGGTGTACGCGCGCTTCGGGCGCCTCGACGTGCTCGTCAACAATGCGTCGGTATTCTGGCAGGACCATTTCCCGAGCTTCGACCTCGCGGCGTTCGACCAGGCGTGGGCCGTCAACTGCCGCGCGCCGATCCTGCTCACGCGCGCGTTCTACGAACGGGCCCGCGCGGCCGGCACGCAGGGTGTCGTCGTGAATGTGGTCGACCAGAAGATCAAGGAAAACTTTCATCGCGACCATTTCAGTTACACGGTCGCGAAGGCCGCGCTCGGCAACCTCACGCAGATGCTCGCGCTGTCGTCCGCGCCGGTGCTGCGCGTGAATGCGGTATTCCCCGGGCTGATGCTGCCGAGCGACGACCAGACGCAGGCCGACTTCGAACACGCGAGCCGCGCATCGACGCCGCTCGCGCGCATCGCGGGCCCCGACGACGTCGCGAGCGCGATCCTGATGCTGACGGGCAACGCGTACAACGGCGTGGATTTCGTCGTCGATGCGGGGCAGAACCTGATCCGTGTCGACCAGGACGTGCTGTACAAGCACCGCGCGCCCGACGGCAAGCACTGACTGGCGCGCGCGGCCGCGGCCGGCAACCGACGGCCGCATGCCGCGTTACGGCTTGTCGGCGCTCCCGCCTTCGCGCACCTTGCCCTGCGCGACGCTCGTGCCGGGCGGCACGCTGTGCGTGAGCCACACGTTGCCGCCGATCACCGAGCCGCGCCCGATCGTCACGCGGCCGAGAATCGTCGCGCCCGCGTAGATCACCACGTCGTCCTCGACGATCGGGTGCCGCGCATTACCCTTGACCAGTGCACCTTCGCCATCGGCCGGGAAGCTCTTCGCGCCGAGCGTGACGGCCTGGTACACGCGCACGCGCTCGCCGATGATCGCCGTCTCGCCGATCACGACGCCCGTGCCGTGGTCGATGAAGAAGCTCGGGCCGATCTGCGCACCCGGGTGGATGTCGATGCCGGTGGCCGAGTGGGCGATTTCATTGATGAATCGCGCGAGCAGCGGCACGCCGAGCCGGTGCAGCGCATGCGCGAGCCGGTGATGCATCATTGCCAGCACGCCCGGGTAGCACAGCAGGATCTCGGTGATGTGCTGCGCGGCCGGATCGCCCGCATACGCGGCCTGGATGTCGCTGACGAGCAGCGCGCGCACCGCCGGCAACTGCCGGCCGAATTCGCGCGCGATTTCGAACGCGCGTTCGTCGAGCTCGGCGAACGGCGTATCGACATGCTCGGGCAGGAACGGCAACGCACGGCGGATCTGTTCAGACAGAATGCGCAGCGTGCTTTCGAGCGTGTGGCCGACGTAGAAGTCGACGCTTTCGTCGGTCAGGTCCGGTGCGCCGTAGTGCGTCGGAAACATCGACGCGCGCAGGCCGGTCACAATCTTGCAGATTGCATCGCGCGACGGCAGTTCGCGGATGCCGCGCGGATGGCGCGTGCGATGGAGTTCCTCGCGCGACTCGCGCAAGCCGGCAACGATTTCTTCAAGGCCCCACTGACGGGCGGGTGATGTCGACATATGCCAATGCAGGCGGCCGCGCTCGGTCGCACGGCCGCTAATAAAGTGACGGGTTCCGCAAGATTACCGCGTTTTTTGTCCGGGAGCGGCACACCGGGACTCGGCCGGACGGCCGATGGCGCCGAAGCGCGGCGGCGTCAGATCGTGATGCTGCTCGCGTCGATCCAACGCACGGCCCAATCGCGTGCGTGCGCGATTGCGTCGCCTTCGTCGTTGAACTGGAGCTCGATCGGAAAAAACCGGTTCGCAACGAGTTCCCCGTCGCTCGATCGGGAGATCACGACGTAGGGTTTGAACGAACCGTCACTGGCGCGCGCGGGCGCGCAGTTCAACAGATAACCGCGGTGCGTGAAGGCAGTAGTCGCTTGCATGAATCCGCCACCTCTAGTCCCTTGCTTTGTTGTTCACTACCCGTCTTTAAGGGTGCTGCGGCCCCCCGGCGCGGGCAGAGGCGGCGCGACTGAATCCCCTGTCGCCGCTTCGCAGGAAAAGAATCATACTCTGTAGAAAACGCGTCTTCTAGCTGAAATAAATCATGACAAATCAGTGCGCGTCGCGCGACCGCGGCGATCGCCCGCGCGCCTTTTCCCGTCACGCCCGGAACGGGATTTGCTTCGATCCGGAACGCTTCGCCGCGAGGAGAGCCGCGATGGAATCATCCGGTCAAACCGATCGTTCGCGTCCCCGCAGCATCGAGCTCGACAACGACGACACGCACGACAGCACGGTCGATACCGACGGCAAGAACCGCGAGGCGGCGCGCCTCGCCGGCGGCGGGCCGATCTCGCCCGACGAAATCACGCGCAGCAACGCGTCGCTCGTCAATGCGATGCCGGAAGCCGGCGACGGTTTCGCCGGTTTCGACAGCCGCCCCGGCGGCAATCATCCGGCGTTCGCGCTGCGTGCGGGCTACATGGTGATCGAGAAAGGCTTCGACGCGCCGCCGCCCATGAGCGACGCGCTGTTCGGCCCGGTCCACCGGATGTACGGCAGCGCGTACTGGCCCGGCCACCAGCGGCGTCCGGAGCGCGTATTCGAGCTGACGGCCGTGCCGAGATAGCCGGCGCGGCGTTTGAATCGATCGTTCGTTTGCGAACCGGTATCGGCCGACAGCCGATGGCTGGGGATCGGCGTACGCGCTCGTGTGCCGACCAGGTACCCGCATCCGCACGATGCACGAACGAATGATTCCGCGCAGCGGCACCGGCGACGCCATGCACGCCGTGAATCGCACTGACGCACATGCGTTGATCGAGGTCATGTCGAAACGGCGCGGTTGCGATTGAATGTCGATGCGGGTGACGCATCCGCGTGACTGTTGTGTCGTGTCGTGTTGCGTCGCGTCGTATCGATGCGGTCGGCATGCGCGGCGATGCGTGTGCGACACGCGACACCGATGCGCGCGCATGCCTTCCCGCCGACGATGCAGGCGACAGCGACCACCACGCCGCACGACACGCGTCGCGCGGCGCAGCATGCGCCAAGTGCATCGCTCACCGCCGCGCGGTATGACCGGCACCTCACTGCAAAGTCCCGGCCATTGGTTTACTCTGCCTCGCAGCATTGCGCATTGCCCAGCCCGATCGGCCATCCGGCCGACTTCGCTTCAACCCGCCACTCGGAGACACTATGTACAAGCGTATTCTGGTTGCCGTCGACGGCAGCGACACGTCCCGCCATGCGTTCGATGCCGCGCTGGCACTCGCGAAATCGCACGGCGCCGAGCTGCAACCGTTCTACGTCGTCGAGAACGCCGCGATCTACTACAACGTGCCCGGCTACGATCCGTCCGTGCTGCGCGACCAGCTCGTCGCGCAGGGCAACGCACTCGCGAAGGATTTCACCGCGCTGATGCAGGCAGCGGGTGTGAAGGGCGAGACGAAGCTGAGCGAAGCGACGTCGCTCAACGACGTGTCGTCGCTGATCCTCGACGGCGCGAAAGCGTTCGATGCCGATCTGCTCGTGCTCGGCACGCACGGCCGCCGCGGGTTCCGCCGTCTCGTGCTCGGCAGCATCGCCGAGCAATGCGTGCGCCACGCGACGCTGCCCGTGCTGCTGATTCCGGCGGCCGCCAACGTCGACGAACCGGCCGCGTAAGCGGCGTTCGGCATGTGCGGGCGGTCGCGACGTTTTGTCACCCGACAGCGGCAAGTTGCGGTGGGACAATGATTCCGTCGATTCAACGCCGGAGTAAACGATCATGCTGACGCCCGTCGCCACACGTCCCGCCGCCACGCCTCATGCCGGTAGCTGGGCTCCTCGCCAGGCCGCGCACTGCTCGACGTGCGCAATGCGGCACCTGTGCATGCCGCAGGGCCTGGCACCCGAAGCGCTCAGTCGCCTCGAGTCGGTCATCTGCGCAGCACGCCCCGTCAAGCGCGGCGAAGCGCTGTTCCGCGAAGGCGACGCATTCGACAACCTGTACGCAGTGCGCTCGGGTTCGCTGAAAACCGTCGCGACGCGCCACGACGGCCGCGAGCAGGTCACCGGCCTGCATCTCGCCGGCGAAGCGCTCGGCCTCGACGGCATCTGCGACGACACGCATCCGCGCACCGCGGTCGCGCTGGAAGACAGCTCCGTCTGCGTGATTCCGTATAGCGCGCTCAAGACGCTGTGCTCGGAAGCCGGTTCGATGCAGTTGCGCATGCACAAGCTGATGAGCGAACAGATCGTGCGCGAAACGTCGCAAACGATGCTGCTCGGTTCGCTGAATGCAGAAGAACGTGTCGCCGCGTTCCTGCTCGATGTGTCGTCACGTTACCTGAAGCGCGGTTACTCGCCGTCGGAATTCAACCTGCGGATGACGCGCGAAGACATCGGCAGCTACCTCGGCATGACGCTCGAAACGGTCAGCCGCACGCTGTCGAAATTCCAGAAGCGCGGCCTGATCGAAATGCAGGGCCGCCACGTCCAGATCGTCGATTTCGACGGTTTGCATCACGTCTGACGTGATGCCGTACGGCGCGCGCATCTCGCGCGCCGCGTGCGTCACGCGCTCGATCAATCGAGAAACAGCGCAGCGCGCGCCTTCAGCGCCGCGCTGAAATCGTCGAGCCAGCCGATCGACAAGCGCCAGCTCTGCCAGTAAAGGTCGATGTCGATCGTTCGCCCGCGCGACATGTCGACCAGTTCGCCCGCTGCCAGCTGGCGGTCGACCATCCGGTCCGGACACATTCCCCATCCCAATCCCGTTTCGCAAGCACGCAGGTAGCCTGCGACGTGCGGTATCCAGTGCTGCGGCGGATCGAGATCCGCGCGCGTCACGCGCCGGATGAAACGCGCCTGCAGCCCGTCCTTCGGATTGAACATCACGCACGGCGCGCGGCGCAGCGCATCGCGCGTGATGCCCGCGCCGAAGTAGCGTTCGTAAAACGCCGGCGAGCACACCGCGCGATAGCGAATACGCCCGAGCCGCTCCGACCGGCACCCCTGGATCGGTTCGGCCTGCGCGGTCACGGCCCCCTGCACGCTGCCGTCGCGAATGCGCGAGGCCGTGTAATCCTGGTCGTCGATCACGAGGTCGAGCAACGTTTCGCGCTCCGTGCAGAACGGCCCGACCGCGTCGATGAACCACGTCGCGACGCTGTCGTCGTTGACGGCCACGCGCAACGTCGGCCAGGTGCTCGCGATCTGGCCCGGCAGCGCCGGCATCCGGCCGCCCAGTTCGGCCTCGAGCAGTTGCACGCGCTCGGTATGCCGGCACAGCAGCGCACCCGACGTTGTCGCGACACACGGCTGCCCGCGCTTGACGAGCACGCTGCCGACCCGCTCCTCCAGCAGTTTCACGCGTTGCGACACGGCCGACGCGGTGACATTCAGCTCCTTGGCCGCCCGCTCGAACGAGCCGTGCCGGATCACGGCCGCGAGGGCATCGAGCAACGCGTAGTCGAGCATTAGATTTCCTTAATCTGCATTAGGTGAATTAGCTTCTCTTATTTTCATGCTGACCGCAGACTAGCGCTACCCGATTCATCCGTCTACTGCTTCCACTGCTGTCACCCACCATGAACTGGCTCGCTTTTTCCCACGGCGCCGCACTCTGCGGTTCACTTATCGTCACCATCGGCGCGCAGAACGCATTCGTGCTGCGGCAGGGCATCATGCGCTCGCACGTCGGCAAGATCGTGCTGCTGTGCGCGCTGTCCGACATGATCCTGATCGGCGCGGGCGTCGGCGGCGCATCGGTGCTCGTCGAACGCTATCCGACCTTTGTCCACGCGGTGCTGTACGTCGGCCTCGCGTATCTCGCGTGGTTCGGCATCAACGCGCTGCGCCGCGCGTTCAAGCCGGGCCACGAAACGCTCGACGTGCGCGGCGACGCGGTTGCGCCGCCGCCGCAGAGCGGCCTGGCGATCGTGCTGATGACGCTCGCATTCACGTGGCTCAATCCGCATGTGTATCTCGACACGTTCCTGCTGATCGGCACGGCCGGCGCACGCGAGCCGGAAGGCGCGCGGCTCGCGTTCGCGATCGGCGCGATGTCGGTCAGCGTCGTGTGGTTCCTCGGGCTCGGCTACGGTGCGCGACTGCTGGCGCCGTGGTTCCGCAAAGCGGTGGCGTGGCGCGTGCTCGATGGTGCGATCGGCAGCATGGTGCTGTTTCTCGCGGCCGTGCAGTTGCGCTGACCGGCTCACCGTCGCACGGGCGGCCGTTGCCGCCCGTCGTCCCGCCCGCTCCGGCGCAATGCCGGGGCATCCGCCCTCCCTCCGCACTCCGTTCCGCGCCCCGTCGCGCCAGCCGCGACAAATAATCGGTTCCCGATCGAACGCAGCCACGCGAAACACTCACGCAACGGATGGCGTGTCCGTCATCTGCGTCAAGCCGTCCGCCATCGCGACGGCGCGCTGACTGCACGAATCGAAGCGATCGGCGAGAATGTCCGGCGTCCCGCGACAACGGCGTGACCACGCCACGTACCTCGTCGTCTCGCCGTAGTCGTCTCGGCCCATCCCGCAGTTCCATTCCGTCACCCCGCAGAAATCGGAGCAGAACATGGCACTACGCACCCTCGGCACGTCGAACATCCAGGTTTCGCCGCTCACGTTCGGCGGCAACGTCTTCGGCTGGACCGTCGACGAGAACACGTCGTTTGCGCTGCTCGACGCGCTCGCCGACACCGGCATCAACTTCATCGACACGGCCGACGTCTATTCGGCCTGGGCCCCCGGCAACAGCGGCGGCGAATCGGAAACGATCATCGGCAAGTGGCTCAAGCGTTCCGGCAAGCGCGAGCAGGTCGTGATCTCGACCAAGGTCGGCCTGCTGGCCACGCGCGCAGGGCTGACCCGCGACAACATCCTGAAAGCCGCTGACGATTCGCTGCGCCGCCTGCAGACCGACTACATCGACCTGTATTTCTCGCACAGCGATCTCGCCGATACGGCCCCGCTCGAAGAAACGCTCGGCGCCTATCAAACGCTGATCGACGCGGGCAAGGTGCGAATCATCGGCGCATCGAACTACAGCGGCGCACGCCTGCGCGAAGCGGCCGACATCAGCAAGCGCGACGGCCTGCCCGCGTACCAGGTCATCCAGCCCGAATACAACCAGCTCGACCGCGCCGACTACGAACGCGATCTCGAACCGGTCGTGCGCGACCTGAAGCTCGGTGTCGTCAACTACTACGCGCTCGCGAGCGGCTTCCTGTCGGGCAAGTACCGCAGCGAGGCCGACCTGAAGAAGAGCGTGCGCGGCGATCGCGTCGCCGGGTATCTCAATGAGCGCGGGCTGCGCATCCTCGCAGCCCTCGATGCAGTGGCCGAGAAGCACGGCACGCAGCCGGCCGCGATCGCGCTCGCCTGGCAGATCGCGCGGCCGACGATCACCGCACCGATCGCCAGCGCGACGTCGCTGGCGCAGCTGGAATCGCTCGGCGAAGCGATCCGCGTTCAGCTCGATCAGGACGATATTCGCCGGATCGATGAGGTCAGCGCGGGCTGATGTCGGTGGCGGGCCTGTCGATCGGATCGCGCCATGCGCGCGGTTCCGCGACCGGCCTGCGTCATATGCGCGCCCTTGCCGCCGCATTCGCGGAGGCGGGCAATCCGTGAGTGCAGATGGATACAATGGCGTGCGCCCGGGCGGCCCGCCGCACGGCTCGACGCGGCCCCGGACCGATATCCGTGACGGCCAGGCCTACACCACGCACATACACCGCCCATGTCCCGGAACACTCGTCGCACCCGCTACGCTCCCCCGTTCGTCGCCATGCTCGCCGTGTTGTTCGCGTGCGCGCCGGCCGCATCTTACGCAGGCTGGTACGAAGTCACGAACTACACCGGCACGATCGGCAATGCACCCGTCCACGTCTCGCTGCAGACCTACGACGCCATCAACCACAACGACGCAGGCCGCTGGCGCGTCGACGGCAGCTACTACTACGACGCGCATCGCAAGCCGATCCCGCTGCAGGGCCACCGCGAGCCCGACGGCCGCGTGACGCTGTGCGAAGCATCGCCGCCCGCATCGAACGCCGACTCGCCGGTCGTGCCGGCCACATCGCCATCGCGGCCGAAGCCGTGCCCGATCGCATTGAACGTCGCCGGTAACGCGGCAACCGGCACCTGGGACGACGGTCGCAAGACACTCCCGATCACGCTGAACGAAGTCGGGCGGCTGAACGACAACGATCAGGATCACCTCCAGCTCGACGGCACCGTCGATATTCCGATGTGGTATCGCACGAAGACGCACATGCTGGTCGGCGTCTATGCGCTGTCCGACAAGTGCGGCATCGCGATGCAGTCGCTGCGGGCCGTGAACATCGCGACGAGCCGCATCGACCGCACG
Organism: Burkholderia sp. Ac-20384; assembly: GCF_017104605.1. Lineage (NCBI taxonomy): Bacteria > Pseudomonadati > Pseudomonadota > Betaproteobacteria > Burkholderiales > Burkholderiaceae > Burkholderia > Burkholderia sp. Ac-20384. The sequence goes on from NZ_JAAGPE010000067.1 coordinate 24,998, forward strand.
ATCCCGCTCGACTGCGACGCGGGAATGGTGATGACGTCGATCTACGCCAACGTCGCCGACGCGCGGCGGGCCGGCTACGTCAGCGTCGAGTACCGCGGCGGCAAGATGGGTTACGAGCAGGACGTTTCGCTCGGGCTGACGTCGCCTTCGTCGAGGTAAGCCGGCGGCACCTGTTTCTCATGCGTCGCGAAATGCACGCCGCATAGCCGAAAACCGCCATCGCGTTTTGACCAGCGCGGCCGCTTGTGTTGACTCAGACGGACATTGATCGCGCTTGCAGCCACAGCGCCCCGCTGCAAGCGCGTCACACGCCCGTCCCCGGTCTTTCACGGATTGACCGCGCCGTTCGACCTGCCCGAGACTGCGCCGCTCAGACGGTCATTGGGAGAACGTCATGCCGGACACCAGCACGGAGATCGCCACGATCTCGACGCGTGCCGTACGCGGCCACGAACGTGTCGACTTCTGGGTCGACCATGTCGCGCGCACGCTCGTGCGGATCGAATGCAGCGGCAAGTCGTCCGAAGGCATCGACGCGTCGCTGCGCAAGCGCGATCTCGGGCTGTTCGGCGCCTGCGACATCGTCGCGAACCGGCACGCGGTCGTGCGCACGTCGCACAACATCCATGCGGATCAGCGCGACGCCGTGTTCATCTGCCTGATGCACGCCGGGCAAGGCTATACGTTCCAGGACGTCGACTGCATGCAGCACGGGCCCGGCGACCTCGTCCTCTATGACACGTCGATGCCGTACGGCCACGGCTTTCCCGCCGACATGGCGATGACCGTGCTCGACGTGCCGCGCGACGTGTTCGAGGCGCGCGTCGGCCCGTGGCGCTACCGCAGCCTCGTCAAGATCGACCGTGACGACGGCGTCGCGTCGTGGGCCGTGCGGCAGGTCTATGCGCTGCTCGCCGCGCCACCGGAGCCGACGCCCGATGCGCGCGAACGGCGCGCCGCCGCGATCCTCGATCTCGTGCAGTCGATGCTGCGGCTGCGCGACGGCGATGCGTCGCCGACCAAGTCGACCGTCCACACGCTGTCGCGCGCCAAGGCGTTCATCGACAGCCATCTCGCCGACGACGATCTCGACAGCCAGTCGGTGAGCCGCGCGATCAACCTGTCGCCGCGCCAGCTCGCGCGCGTCTTCGAAATCGAAGGGATGCCGCTCACGCGCTACATCCTCGCGCGGCGGCTCGAGCGCTGCCGCGCCGACCTGCGCGACCGGTCGCTGAAGCACCTGACGGTCAGCGAGATCGCATTCCGCTGGGGCTTCAACAACAGCGCGCACTTCAGCCGCAGCTACCGCGCGCGCTTCGGCGAGACGCCGAGCGATACGCGCGCGCCGGCACCGGCCGACACGCGCTAGTCCGCAATCTGCCACCCACCATCCGCCGCCGTGTCCCTGCAAGGCAAGCACGGCGTCCGTCCCGGTCAAATGGGGCCGCATAGCGGTCGCTAAGCTGGCTTCCTGCGCGGCGGCACTCGTTTCGCCGCCCGACAGCAAGGAGAAGAAGCGGGATGGAGACGTACGACCATATCGTCGTCGGTGGCGGTTCGGCCGGCTGCACGGTCGCGCACCGGCTGGTGAAGGCCGGCAGGCGCGTGCTGCTGCTCGAGGACGGCCCGAAGGACGACAGCCTGTTCATCCGGATGCCGGCGACGTTCATCCGTGTGCTCGGCACGCGGCGCACGGTCACATTCGAGAGCGAGCCGCAAGCCGGTGCGGCGGGCCGCAAGACCTACGTGCCGCAGGGCCGCACGCTGGGCGGCGGAAGTTCGGTCAATGCGATGCTGTACGTGCGCGGCACGCGCGACGACTACGACGACTGGGCCGCGCTCGGCTGCACGGGCTGGGGCTGGGACGACGTGCTGCCCGTGTTCAAGCGCGCCGAATCGCACCTGCGGCTCTCCGAGCCGTTTCACGGCACCGACGGGCCGCTGAAGGTCGGCGACACGCGCTTCCGCCATCCGCTGAGCCTCGCGTTCGTGAAAGCCGCGCAGGAAGCCGGCATCGCGTACAACGACGACTTCAACGGCGCCGCGCAACATGGCGTCGGCTTCTATCACACGACGATCTTCAACGGGCAGCGCGGCAGTACCGCGGCCACCTATCTCGCCGACGCGATCGGCCACCCGAACCTGCGCGTGCTGACCGGCTGCCGCGTCACGCGCATCCGGTTCGACGGCCAGCGCGCGAGCGGTGTCGAATGGCGGACGGAAAGCGGCGCGACCGGGTCGGCCGCCGCGCGCGCCGACGTCGTGCTCGCGGCCGGAGCGCTAAGCACGCCGAAGCTGCTGATGCTGTCGGGCATCGGGCCCGGCGCGCACCTGCACGCGCACGGCATCGACGTGCTGCACGACAGCCGCGACGTCGGCGCGAACTACCAGGATCATCTCGAAGTCTCGATCTACGGCCGCAGCCATGCGCCCGTCAGCCTGCTGGGCGAGGATCGCGGGCTGAAGGCGCTGCGGCACGGGCTGCAGTGGATGCTGTGCCGCACGGGCCTGCTGACGTCGAACGTCGTCGAATCCGGCGCGTTCGTCGACACGACCGGCAGCGGCCGCCCGGACATCCAGTTCCACGTGCTGCCGACGCTCGTCGGCGACGTCGACCGCGAGCCGCTGCCCGGCCACGGCCTGTCGATCAACCCGTGCCTGCTCCGGCCGCGCTCGCGCGGCTCGGTGCAACTGCGCGGCAACGATCCGGCCGCACCGATCCTGTTCGACAGCGGTGCGCTGTCCGACCCGGCCGATGTCGACGGCCTCGTGCGCGGCGTCGCGCTCGCGCGGCAGATCATCCGTGCGCCGTCGCTCGCACGCATCGTGCGCGAAGCCGAAACATTGACCGACACGGCACTCGCCGACTATGTGCGGCATCGCGCGAAAACCGTCTATCACCCGGCCGGCACCTGTCGCATGGGCAACGACGCGCATGCGGTCGTCACGCCGCGCCTCGCGGTGCAAGGTGTCGACGGATTGCGGATCTGCGATGCGTCGGTGATGCCACGCATCGTGTCCGGCAACACGAACGCGCCGACGATCATGATCGCGGAGCGCTGCGCCGAATTCATGCTCGCGGAGTAACGCAACACGGCGCGGCGCGTGCACGGCTGTTCACTGACCACTGAAAAGCAAAACGGCGCGTGAAACACGCGCCGCCGCTCCATCCGCATCACCTGCCGCAATCAGCCCCCGTCCGCCCGCGCCGCCTCGCGCAGCGCCATCGGCGACGCACCATAGCGCTCACGAATCGCACGACTGAAGTGCGCCTGGCTCGAAAAGCCCCAGCGGAACGCGATTTCGCCGACGCTCGTCTTGCGCAGCCGCGCATCGGTCAGCTCGCGATGCGCATGCGACAGCCGCTCCGACCAGATGTGCTGCGTGATCGACTCGCCTTCGGCCGCGAAGAGCCGGCCCAGATGCCGCAGCGACAGCCCGACAGCGTCCGCGACGGCCTGTGGCCCGAGTTCCGGATCGCCGAGATGCGTCGCGATGTACTGCTTCGCGGTCAGCAGATACGACAGCGACGCGCGCGAGGCACCCGCACCGTTCACCTCCGCGTCGATGAGTTCCGCGATCAGCGTGCGCGTGTGTTCGGCGAACCGCGTGGCGTCATGCTCGACCGGATCCTTCATGAAGCGCACGACGCTCGCGCGCAACGTCGCACCGAGCATCGCGCCCGCGCCCGGCTTCGGCGCGATCCGCAGCGGCAGCGCGGCCAGCTCCGCATCGAGCCGGTCGTCGAACGTCGTGATCGGAATATCGATCAGCAGCTGCCGCATCGGCGTCAGGAATCCGAACAGATAGGGCACGCGCGTGTCGTAGACGACGACATCGCCGGCGTCCGCGAGCAGGCAGCGGTCCCGCTGGATGAAATACGCGCGCCCGCTCAGGATCTGGCACGCAAACAGCGACTCCTTCGGCAACTGGCGCACCAGCGCGGGGCTGCGCTCGATCACGTGATCCTGACCACTGATGTCCGCGATGCCGAGGCCCGGCAGCGCGATATCGGTCTTCTCGACCTCGAGCCCGGCCGGCGACAACGACGAGCAGCGCAGCCCGACCAGCGTCGCCGCATTGAACGCGTCCCAGTACGCCATCCTGTCGCGCACCGGCACGTCGGCCGTCGAGCCTCGCGTGCGGGAAAAAACGGTCGAATTCGTCACGTCGCCTCCTGCGGGCGCCTGTCGTGCGGAGCAGCACGGATTGGGGAATGGTTCGTCTGGATTCTGGTGCGATGCAATGTCCGGCGCGGTCAAGCAATTCGTCCAGCCCAGTCAAGAGCGGCGCGCACCGGCTGGCTAAAGTCGAGCCCACGACAACTCATACACCAGGAGACAAACCGTGGTCGACAAAGCCGTAGCCGAATTCTGGCAAAACATCCCGCCGATTGCCAATCCGTTCAAGCCCGATGCGCTGCCCGAAGCGTACATCGCGAACGCGGCCACCGACGACGATCGCTACTACGTTCCGTTCACCGAAACGGTTTCGTCGCGGCCGCTGTGGATTTCGCCGTCGCAGAACAAATGGTGCGACATCCTGATGGCCAAGGAAGCCGGGCTCGTGAACCGGCACTATCACCCGCACGAGGTGTTCGCTTACACGCTGTCAGGCAAGTGGGGTTATCTGGAGCACGAATGGACCGCGACGCGCGGCGATTTCGTGTACGAGACGCCGGGCGAAGGCCACACGCTCGTCGCGTTCGATCACCCGGAGCCGATGCGTGCGTTCTTCATCGTCAAGGGGCCGCTGATCTGGCTCGACGAAGCCGGCAACCCCGACGGCTACTTCGATGTGCACTCGTACATCGCGATGTGCAAAGCACATTACGAGAAGGTCGGCCTCGGCGCGCAAGCGATCGAGAAGCTGTTCCGCTGACGCGCGCCGAGGCTCACCATGACATCTCCTTCCTCCCCCCGGTCCGCCTGGACGTACGAGAACAGGCTGCTGCTGATCCTGTTCATGACGTTCGGCTTCGTGTTCTTCGACCGCCTCGCGCTGTCGTTCCTGTTCCCGTTCATGTCGGCCGAGCTGCACCTGACGAACACGCAGCTCGGCATGGTGTCGTCCGCGCTCGCGCTCACTTGGGCATTGTCCGGTGCCGCGACGGGTGCGTGGTCCGACGCGCGCGGCACGCGCAAGCCGCTGCTGATCGCGGCCGTGCTCGGCTTTTCCGTGTGTTCGGCGCTGTCGGGGCTCGTCGGCGGCTTCGCGAGCCTGATCGCGTTCCGCGCGCTGATGGGCATCGCCGAAGGTCCCGTGCTGCCGCTGTCGCAATCGCTGATGGTCGAAAGCTCGACGCCGAGCCGCCGCGGGCTGAACATGGGCCTGCTGCAAGGCTCCGCCGCCGGCCTGCTCGGCGCGATGATCGGCCCGCCGGTGGTCATCGGCATCGCGACCGCGTACGGCTGGCGCGAGGCGTTCTACGTGTCGTGCGTTCCGGGCTTCCTGATCGCGTTCTGCATCTGGCGCTGGGTGCGCGAAGTGCCGCCCGGCGGCGTGCGGCACGCGCAGGCCGATACCGCCGGCACGCCGGCCGCGAGCGGCGCGGCAGTCAGCCGCTGGGCGTTGCTGAAGGAACGCAACATCCTGCTGTGCATGCTGATCAGCTGCTTCTTTCTCACGTGGTTCATCGTGATCATCTCGTTCGCGCCGGTGTTCCTCGTGGAAAGCCGCCACCTGTCGCCGTCCGACATGGGCGTCGTGATGACCTGCCTCGGTGCCGCGTGGGTGTTCTGGGGCTTCGCGGTGCCGGCGATCTCCGACCGGATCGGCCGCAAGCCGACGATGATCGCGTTCGCGCTGATCGCGGCCGTGTGCCCGGTCGTGCTGATCCATGCCGGCTCGCTGTGGGTGCTCTGTGCGCTCGTGTTCGCCACCTACACGGGCCTCGGCTGCTTCACGCTGTTCATGGCGACGATCCCTGCCGAAACGGTGCCGCCGCGCGCGATCGCCAGCGCGCTCGGCCTGATCATGGGCGCGGGCGAGCTGATCGGCGGCTTCGTTGCACCGACCGTCGCCGGCTTCGCGGCGGACAAGTACGGCCTGCAGTTCGCGATGTGGACGTCGGCGGCCGGCGCGATCCTCGCGTGCGTGCTGTCGTTCGGCCTCGTCGAAACCGCGCCTGCCGTGCTGCGCAAGCGCGCACTCGCCGGCTCGGCCGCGAGCCGTCTCGATGCGCAAAACCTCGGAGGTCGCTGACATGCGCGCACTTCAATGGCATGGCCCGCGCGACGTCCGTCTCGTGGAAATCGACACGCCGCGCGTCGGCCCCGGCGACGTGCGCATCGCGGTCGCGTATTGCGGGATCTGCGGCAGCGACCTGCACGAATATGCGGACGGCCCGCACGCGATCCCGGTCGACACGCCGCATCCGCTGTCTCGCCGTACCGCGCCGCTGACGCTCGGCCACGAGTTCTGCGGCACCGTCGTCGAAGTCGGCGAAGGCGTGACGGCGCTGCGCGCGGGCGATCGCGTCGCGGTCGAGCCCGAGTATCGCTGCAGCCAGTGCGCGTACTGCCGCTCGGGGTCGTACAACCTGTGCGTGTCGATGGGCTTCGCCGGGCTGATGGGCGACGGCGGCATGGCCGACTTCGCGGTCGTGCCGGCATACATGCTGCATCGCCTGCCCGACGGCGTGAGTCTCGAACAGGCCGCGGTGATGGAGCCGGCGGCCGTCGCGCTGCACGCGTTGCGGCGTGGCGAGCTGCGGCTCGGCGAAACCTGTGCGGTGTTCGGCCTCGGGCCGATCGGCCTGCTGCTGATCATGCTCGCGAAACTGCAGGGCGCGACCACGATCGTGGCCGTCGATGTCTCGCCCGAACGGCTCGCGGCGGCCACGCGCTTCGGCGCAACGCATACGTTCGATGCACGCGCACTCGCTGCATCCGCGCTGCAGGACGCGATCCGCGCGGCCACGGGCGGGCTCGGCGTCGATGCGAGTTTCGAAGCGGCCGGGCTGCAGACAACGTTCGAATTGGCGATGCACGCGCTACGCAAGGGTGGACGCATCGTGATGGTCGGCCTGATGCCGCATGCAGGCTTCGACGCGTTCCGCGCGGTCAACGACGAGCTGACCTTCACGGCGAGCGTCGGCTACCGGCATGCGTACGAAGACCTGCTGCGCATCGTCGCGTCGGGCGCGCTCGACCTCACGTCGATCGTCACGCGCACCGTGTCGCTCGAAGACGCCGTCGCCGACGGCTTCGACGCGCTGCTCGCCGACCGCGCGCAGATCAAGATCCTCGTTTCACCCGCGCAACGGCCGACCCGTCGCGCACTCACCATCGGGAGCATTGAGCATGAGTCGTCAGTGGGCGTTTGAGGGCCAGTCCGTCGTCGTGACGGGCGGCACGTCGGGCATCGGTGCGAGCACGGCGATGCGGTTCGCGCAAGCCGGCGCGTCGGTCGTCGCGCTCGGGCTCGATGCGACCGGCCCGCATGCGCCCGTGCATGCGGGCATCCGCTGCGTGGAACTCGACGTGACCGACAGCGATGCGCTGACGCGCACGATCGCGGCGCTGCCGCGGCTCGACGTGCTCGTCAACGGCGTCGGCATCAGCCGGCACGCGGACGAATACCGGATGGACCAGTTCGAGCTCGTGCTGAACGTGAACCTCACGTCGGTGATGCGGGCCTCCGACGCCGCACGGCCGGCACTGTCGGCGCACGGCGGCAGCATCGTCAATGTCGCGTCGATGTACACGTACTTCGGCAGCAAGGACCGCCCCGCGTACAGCGCGAGCAAGGGCGGCATTGCGCAGCTCACGCGCTCGCTCGCGCAGGCGTGGGCCGATCGCGGCATCCGCGTGAACGCGGTAGCGCCCGGCTGGATCGACACGCCGCTCAGCAGCGGCCTGAAGGCCGACATGCAGGCATCGCGACGCATTCTCGAACGCACGCCGCTCGGGCGCTGGGGCACGGCCGACGAAGTCGCGGACGTGATCCTGTTCCTGTGCTCACCTGGCGCATCGTTCGTGACCGGCGCGGTCGTGCCGGTCGATGGCGGGTATTCGACGTTCTAGCGCGCAGCTGAACGGGCATCGGCAGGCTCGATCGTGATTTCTGCCGATGCCCGTCGCGCACGGGTTTCCTCAGGTTGCCGCTGAACCACGATTCATCAGGTTCGGCTTTGTTCATATCAATCAGTAGTCCAATCAAAAATATCCGATCCGATCGGAAACATGTGAGGAGCACATTGGAGATGACGAAAAAGACCCTTCTGGCGCTCGCGGCATGCGCCATTCCCGCCGCATCGTTCGCGCAGAGCAGCGTGACGATGTTCGGGCTGATGGATGCCGGCATCAGCTATGTCAGCAATCAGGGCGGCCACGGTGCCGCGAAGTTCGACGACAACATCTTCTTCCCGAACCTGCTCGGTTTCGAAGGCAAGGAGGATCTCGGCGCGGGCACGCGCGCGATCTTCCGGCTCGTCAACCAGTATTCGCTCGGCAACGGCTCGATCATCGGCGGCGGGCTGTTTGCGCGCCAGGCCTATGTCGGCGTGGAAAACGACCGCTACGGCAAGCTGACGCTCGGCAACCAGTACGAGTTCATGGTCGATTCGCTGGCCGCGAGCGGCAACGAGATCGCGCAGGATCTCGTCGGCCTGTACGGCTTTCGCAACGGCCCGTTCGACAAGCTCGCGTTGCCGAACAACCCGACCGGCGCCTTCGACTGGGATCGCGTCGCGGGCAGCAATCGTGTCGCGAATTCGGTCAAGTACACGAGCCCGTCGCTGTCGGGCCTGACCTTCGGTGCGTTGTACGGTTTCGGAAACGTCGCGGGGTCGGTCGGCGCGAACAACACGGTCAGCGTCGGCGCGAGCTACGACAACGGCCCGTTCGGCGCGGGCGCGGCCTATACGAACCAGAAGTACGGCGCGACGGACGGGCTGCCGCCCACCAGCGTGCGCAACTGGGGCGCGGGCGTGCACTACACGGTCGGCACGGTCACGGGGAAAGCGCTCTTCACGACCGTACACAACGCGCAGAACGGCGCGGGCGCATGGTCGGCCGAAGCCGGCGCCGCGTGGCGACCGTCACCGGCATGGGTGATCGGCGCGAGCTACACGTACATGAAGGGCAACGACACGCTCGACAACGCGCACGCGCACCAGTTCCTGGCCGCCGTCCAGTACTGGCTGTCGAAACGCACGATGGTGTATGTGGCGGGCGTGCATCAGCGCGCGAACCACGGCAGCAGCGCGCAGATCAATGGCGTGATGGATGCGAACGGTGCGTCGAGCGGCGCGCTGCAGTCGATCGCGCGGGTCGGGTTCAGCACGCGGTTCTAGGCTGCCGCCCCGGCGAATCCTGTCGGCGATCCTGGGCCCGGATCGCCTGACGACACGGGCGCAGAGCCAGTCGCTCTGCGGCCTTCGTCGTCACACGCTGCTCCACCGATCGGATCGCGAAAAATGCACGCACCCGCGACTAACCCGACGAATCCGCCCCACCCCCATCCTGCATCCCCGCATCCCGACACTGCGACGGCGTGACCCCGAAGCGCCGGCGAAACAGGCGCGCAAAATACGCCGGATCGGAAAACCCCGACTGCAGCGCCAGGCGCGTAATGCTCGCCCCGTCGGCGCCGGTCTGCGACAGCACTTCATGGCACTTCTCGAGCCGCAGGCGCTGGATCATCGCCTGCGGCCGCTCGCCGATCGATTCGAACGCCTGGTAGAGCGTGCGGCGACACACCTTCAATGCCGCGGCAATGCGATCGGGCGACAGTTCGCCGTCGTCCAGATGCCGATGGATGTATTGCTGCGCGTCGCGCAGCAACGTCTCGCGGATCTTGCGCCGCGAAGCGGGCGCCGTGCCGTCCGTGAAATCGATCGTCTCGGCAAGCAACGTCGCCACCAGTTCCAGCACGCCGAAGCGGCTGCGCGGATTCATGCGCCGGCCCTCCGCGATCATCGCCTGCAGGCTGGCGAGCGCCACGGCCGCGCCGCCCGTCGTCGGCATCGCACGGCCGATCGCGTGCCGGGCCAACGCCAGCAGTGCGTCATGGTCGGCCACTTCGCACAGCATCGTCACGAATTCACCGTGTGCGTCGCTTTGAATCCAGTACGGGCTGCTCGCCTCATACAACGTGAAGTGCCCTGGTGGCACGATCACTTCGCACGCGCCCTGCTCGAGTCTCGCCACACCGCTCAGTTGCCAGATCACCTTGACGTAGCGGTGCTTCAGCGTCTTGCACGCGTCGCGCCCGATGGAGGCGCTATGCGCGCTTGCCGAAATGCGCGCCACGCGGCAGCGCGCATGATCGAACACGTCGACGTTTGCGTCGAATTCGCCGGACGTGCCGGCATTGAGCTCCAGCGGAAAGAACCGATGCCGGATCTGCTCCGACCAGCACGACACGCCGCCCTCCCGCAGCGGCGGATGCGCTCCCGAATCGATCATGACGTTCGCCTCCAGAAATATCCGGGCTTCAAGTACGTCCATTGCCTGGCCGCCAGCATAAGCACGCAGCGGGCGCGACGATCGACTCGCCCGACTTCCGGTCGCGTGCGGCGACACGCGCCCGGCCAGCATCGATGAGAGGGGATCGGCTCGTAGCGTACGGCGCGTCGATGCAAAAGAACATTCGCACAACTCCCATGTACGGCCGGAACGCTACCTGACGCAGTAAAGATTTCACCTAGATGCACCGCACTCCTGATGGCTCTGCACGCAAACACATGCGATCGAGAAACTGGCGCGGCACCCTGCTGACGGGCGGAAACCGGCCTCCGGCCGGGCTTCACGTGCGTGGCCGATGCCGTCCCGCACGCCGCCCGAAGACAAACGGCGGCCGCTCGCGCGCCGCAGGAGGAGACAAACGATGAAACGACTTTCCATTTCCGTGATGCTGTCCGCGCTCGCGGTCGCACACGGCGCTCACGCAACCGAAGGCGGCGGCTCCGTCTACCCGACCGGGGCGGAAGGCTACCTGTGCTGCGCACTGCCGCCGCCGGGGCTCTATGCACTGATCTACGCGGAGCGCTACCACGCCGGGGAGCTGCGCGACAACGACGGCCGCAACGTCGCGCCGCCGGACTTCAGCATCACCGCGTATTCGGTGACGCCGCGGATCGTGTGGGTCACGCCTTACACATTTGCAGGCGCATCGCTGGCCATGCACGCGCTGCTTCCGCTCGTCACGCTCGACGTGCACGCGGGCGGGCAAGCGCAGCGGCGAACCGGTGTCGGCGACATGACGTTCGGCCCAGCGCTCGGCTGGCACGTCACGCCGACGCTCCACACGCTGCTCGCCGTCGATGTCTTCGCGCCGACGGGCCGGTACGACAAAAGCGACCTGGCCAATATCGGCCGACACTACTGGGCGATCCAGCCGATCGCGGGCATCTCGTACGGCGGCCGTACCGGGCCGGTGTTCGACGCGAAGCTCATGTGGACCTTCAACCAGCGCAACCACGCGACGGACTACCAGTCCGGACAGGAATTCATCGTCGACTATTCGGCGGGCTGGGGTTTCGGCAACGGCCTGACGATCGGCGCGGGCGGCTATGTCTACCGGCAGATGACAGACGATTCACAGGCCGGGCAAACCATCGCCGGCAATCGCGGCCGTTCGTTCGCGATCGGCCCGTCGATCAAGTACGACAGCGGGAAAGGCTGGTTCGTGACCGCCAAATACCAGATGGAAACCGATGTGCGAAACCGCCCGGAAGGCGCGGCGTTCTGGCTCAAGGCCGTGTTTCCGCTCTGATGCGAACGGATCCGCGTCGGCGTGGCCCGACGCGAAGGCGGCGCAGGTCATCCCTGCGCCGCCCCTTTCATCGACCGAGCAGCAGATCGGCGCCGCGTTCGCCGATCATGATCGCCGGCGCATTGGTATTCCCGCTCGGCACCTGCGGACAGATCGAGCAGTCGATCACGCGCAGATTGGAGAAGCCGTGCACGCGCAGCGTCCTCTGGTCCACCACCGACGTGCGCGGGTCCGTGCCCATCCTGCAAGTGCCGGCCGGGTGATAGACGGTCTTGATGTCCTGCCGCACGAATCGCTCGATCGCCGGCAGATCGTCCGGATCGATCCGGGCCGGCGCGACGATTTCCTTCACGTGCGCCTGCAGCGCCTTCGCCGACAGAATCCTGAGCCCGGCCTGAACGGCCCGGATCTGACCGTCGAGGTCGGCCGGGTCGCTCAGGAAGTTCGCGTCGATCCTCGGCAGGTCCGCCGGATCCTTGCTGCGCAACCCCACCTGCCCGCGCGATTTCGGTTGCAGATGGCCGACCTTGACCGACATGCCGTGCTCGCTCGCGGGCGGCTTCTCTCCCGGCGTATTGTCGAAATTGTCGAGCAGCGGCAGGAAATGGAACTGAACGTCCGGCCGCCCCGTGCCCAGCGTGTCGATGAATGCGCCGCCTTCGAGGATGTTGCTGGTCAGCAGCCCGCTCCTGAAGCACTTCCATTGCAGGAAATGGCGCATCGCCCGGAACCCCGTGTTCTCGCCATAGAGGCTCGCCGGCGTGCGAATCGACGCCTGCACCGACATGTGCAGATGATCATGGAAGTTCTGGCCGACCGGCAACGCGGCAACCGGATCGATCCCGAGCGCAGCGAGATGCTCCGCCGGCCCGATGCCGGACAGCATCAATACCTTCGGACTCCCGATTGCCCCCGCGCTCACGACGACTTCGTTGCGCACACGCACCGACACGGGCGCATGTCCGCCTTCGCTGAATTCGACCGCGACCGCGCGCCCCGCATCGGTCCGGATCCGGTGCACGAGTGCGCCGGTCACCACCTTCAGCTTCGCGTCGTTGCGCACCGACGCCAGATAGGTCTGCGCAGTGCTCGCGCGTTCGCCGTTGCGCGTCGTCGTCTGGTAATAGCCGATGCCCTGCTGCACTTCGCCGTTGAAGTCGTTGACGTAGCGCAGCCCCATTTCCTGCCCGGCCCGGATGAACGCGGCCGTCAATGGATGGCGATAGCGGTTCTCGCTGACGGGCAGCGGGCCGGTCTGGCCGTGATACGCGGGCCCCAGGCTTTCGTTCGCTTCCGCCTTCATGAAATACGGCAGCACGTCGTCGTAGCGCCAGTCCGTGCATCCCCACTGCGTCGCCCAGTCGTCGTAGTCCTCGCGCTGCCCGCGGATATAGATCATCCCGTTGACCGAACTGCCGCCGCCCAGCACCTTGCCCTGCGCGATGATCATGCTGCGGCCGTTCGCGTTCGGCTGCGGTTCGGTCATGTAGGGCCACGATTTCTTCTGGAACACCTGCATCACGCCGCCCGGAATCCGGTGAAACGGATTGTCGTCGCGTGTGCCGGCTTCCAGCAGCAGCACCGAACCGGCGTTCTGCTGGATCAGCCGCGCGGCCACGACGCAACCGGCGGAACCCGCGCCGATGACGACGTAATCGAAGGTCAGGTCTTGAGTAGTCATGTGTCTGTCGAGTGGGATAGGCGGGCGAGCCACGCAACGCCCGCGATCTTGTTGTTGTGGTGTCTCCGTGCCGAAACGTGCGCGGCTACATCGCGATCGTGACGACCTTCTCCTCCAGGTACGCATCGAGCCCGCTTTGCGACAGGTCGCGCCCGACGCCGCTCTCCTTGAAGCCGCCCCACGGCAGCCGCGCGTCGAGCGGGCTCCACGCGTTCACCGCGACCGCGCCGACCCGCAGCCGGGCCGCGGTGCGGTGCGCGGTCGCGAGATCGCGGGTCCACAGCGATGCTGACAGTGCATAGACGGTGTCGTTCGCCAGCGCGACGGCCTCGTCTTCCGTATCGAACGGAATGATCGTGCCGACCGGCCCGAACACTTCGTCGCGCGCGATGCGCATCGCCGGATCGACGTTCGCAAACACGGTCGGCCGCACGAAGAAGCCCTGCGACGGCACCGGCTCGTCGCCCGCAACCATCGTCGCGCCGTCGCGCAGCGCCGCTGCGATGTGCGTCTTCACACGATCGGCATGGCGGGCGCTGATCAGCGCGCCCATCTGCGTATCGGGGTCGAACGGCGTGCCTACCTTGACCGACCGCGCCGCATGCGCGAGCGCGCCGACGACGTCGTCGTAGTGACGGCGCTGCACCAGCACACGCGTGCCGGCCGCGCACGTCTGCCCCTGGTTGACGAACAGCCCCATCGCGACGCCGGCGATCGCCTGCTCGAGATTCGCGTCGTCGAAGATGATCTGCGGCGCCTTGCCGCCGAGTTCCAGCGTCAGCCGCTTGAACTGGGCGCCAGCTTCGCGCGCGATCGTGCGGCCGACCTCGGTGCTGCCCGTGAAGCTGATCTTGTCGACGCCCGGGTGATTGACCAGCGCGGCGCCGACCGACGCGCCGATGCCGTGCACGAGATTCACGACGCCTGGCGGAAAACCCGCCTGCGCCGCCAGGTCCGCCAGCGCGCCGACTGCGAGCGGCGCATCCTCCGACGGCTTGATCACGACCGTGCAGCCGGCCGCGAGCGCGGGCGCGAGCTTCCAGCACGCGATCATCAGCGGCGCATTCCACGGCACGATCAGGCCGGCGACGCCAACCGCTTCGCGCACCGTGTAGTTGACGGTCGGGCGCCCCATGAAGCCGCCGGTCGGAATCTGGCGGCCTTCGAGCTTGTCCGCCCATCCGGCGAAGTAGCGCAGCGTGTCGATCGACATCGGCAGGTCCATCATGCGCACTTCCATGGCCGGGCGCCCCTGTTCGCGCGCGAGCAGCTCGACGAAGCGCTCAGCGTCGTGCTCGAGCAGGTCGGCCAGCCGATGCAGCAGCTTCGCCCGCGCCGCGCCGGGCAACCGGCTCCAGTGTCCGCCGTCGAATTCCGCGCGGGCCGCGCGCACGGCCCGGTCGACGTCGGCACCGGTGCCGGCCGCCACGCGTGCAAGCAGGTGTCCGGTGCACGGTTCGAATTTCTCGAACCACTCGCCCTGTGCGGCGTCGCATGCCTCGCCCGCGATCCGGTGTTGAAGGGTGTATTCGGCTGTCATGTGGCTGTCTCCAGATTAAAGGCCGATCCGGCGCTGGAAGGCGGATCGGCATTTCTGGCCCACTGTAGGACGCGGGTTGCGGCGCCGCTGGGACATCCGTGCATCGAATGCAGGATTCACATGCACGCGCGCACGCAGTGTCCGTCGACGCCGTTCGCATGCGCGCCGGCGCCGCGATCGGTTTGCGCGGCCAGCGCGCGGCTGACTCGCGCATGGTTGGCGCGTCGCACGGCCGGCGGCATCGACGCGTATGCCGCGTCGCGAATCAACGCATGGCGAAACGAATAGAACACGCGATCGCGCCGATGCTGCGCGTACATGATCCGTTCTTCGAGCAGCAGCTGCAGGTGCGCGTCGAGCGTCGCGCGATCATGCGGCGATGCCGCGGCCAGCAAGTGCGCATCCACCTCGAGCCCGATCGTCGCGGCGAGCTGCGCGGTGTCGCGCGCGTCGTCGATCCGGTCGAACGCGCGCCCGAGCATTCCGCCGAGACTGAGCGGAAGCGGGCACGGGTCGGTCGTCCGCAGCCCGGCGAGCGAGCCGTCCGACCCACGCATCGTCAGCTCGCGCGCGACGGCCTCGATGAACAGCGGAATGCCTGCCGTCCGATGGACGAGCGGGTCGAGCCGGGCCGGATCAAGCGCGCCCTGACCCAGGCATGCCGACATCAGGCGCCGCGCATCGTCGCGCGACAGGCGGCGCAGCACCAGGCGTTCGGTCGCGCCACGCCAGCGCGCGAGTCGGGCGGGTCGTGACGTGAGCACGACGCAGAGCGCCGCCGCGCGCGGCGAGCGCTGCAGGTACGCAAGAAAGGCCTCGGTCGAGCGGTCGATCCACTGCACATCCTCGACGACGAGCAACACCGGCGCGCCCTTGCCGAGCGACACGATCAATTGCTCGAGCACGTCGAACAGCGCGTGCGGTTCGCGTGCGCCCGACCACCGTGCCTCCTTCGCATCGCAAGGCAGCCCCAGCCAGGTCGACAGCGCGACACGGGCCGCCACACGATCGCATTCGAGCGGCGCGAGCATCGCGTCGATCGCCGCGTGCGTGGTACCGGGCGGGCTGTCGGCATCGAGTTGCCAATGCGCACTGATGAACCGCAGGATCGGAAACAGCGCATGATTCTCCCGCTCGGGCAGGCACCCGCAATACGCGGACGCGTGGCCCTGCGTCCGCACGGCCTCGCACAGCGCGTGCACGACGCGCGACTTGCCGATTCCCGCATCGCCGACGACGAGCCGCGGCACGCCGCGCATCGCACGACGATGGCGTGCGCACGCCTCCTGCCACGCGCGCAGCAGTGCGTCGAGTTCGCGCGTGCGGCCGATCATCGGCGCCCTCATGCCGCCGTCGAGCGAATCGAACGGCGTATCGGCCCGACACTCGCCGAGCAGTTCGTGCACCGGCTGCGGCGCGAGGCCCGCCCGCGCCAGCCGCAACCCGGTCGGCCGGAAGTCGGCATGCCGTTCGAGCGCGAGCCGCGCATCGTCGCTGATCAGGATCTGCCCGGGCCCGGCAAGCCGCAACAGCCGCGACGCGGCGGCCGGCGTCGATCCGCCCGACATTTGCGACGCATGCGCGAGAACCTGCCCGACGTGAATCGCGGCGGCCACTTCGACGTGCCAGCCTTCACCGCCGACGGCATCGCGGGCGTCGGCC
>NZ_JAAGPE010000665.1:0-1168 GCF_017104605.1 Burkholderia sp. Ac-20384
ACCGCGGTCGGGATGCTGGGACGGCATGGCACTCGACGGCGTGCGGTGGGCCACGGCACACACACGGAAGGCGCGGGTCGGTATGGGGCGGGCGGCCTGGGAGTGAGTGCGCCACGCACTCTTCGAACTGCTGCGGGCCGGCGCCGTGGCGCGAGCCGGGATCGGCGGAAGTCGACGCGTTCGCGCACGCCCATGCCGACACGGTCGCGTTCCACACGTTCCTGCAATGGTGCGCGTCGCGTGCGCTCGGCGACGCCCAGCACGCGGCGCGTGGCGCGGGCATGGCGACCGGGCTGATCGCCGATCTCGCGGTCGGCTCCGATCGCGCGGGCAGCGACGCGTGCGCGCACGGCGCGACGCTGCTGCGCGGCGTATCGCTCGGTGCGCCGCCCGACCTGTTCAATGCGGCCGGCCAGGCGTGGGGCGTGACGACCTGGACACCCGCCGCGCTGCGTGCGGAAGGCTTCGTGCCGTTCGTCGAACTGTTGCGCGCGGCGTTCGCGCATGCGGGCGGCATCCGCATCGATCACGTGCTCGGGTTCGCGCGGATGTGGATCGTGCCCGACGGCGGCTCGCCGCGCGACGGTGCGTACCTGCGCTATCCGGTCGACGATCTCGTGCGGCTCGTCGCGCTCGAGGCGGCCCGTCATCGCGCGCTCGCGATCGGCGAGGATCTCGGCACGGTGCCGGCCGGTTTCCGCGAACGGCTCGGCGCGCAGGGCATCGCCGGGATGCGCGTGCTGTGGTTCGAGCGCGACGCCGGCGGCACCTTCCGCCCGCCCGCGGAATGGGATCGCAACGCGATCGCGATGTCGTCGACGCACGATCTGCCGACCGTGGCCGGCTGGTGGCGCGGCGTCGACCTGGCATGGCGGCGGATCGCGGCCGAGGCCGCGGAGCAGCCCGGCGATACGGATGCGCTCAACGTGGCGCCACCCGCGCCGCCGGACGAGATGAACGACTACGAGCAGGACAACACCGTGCCCCGCGCAGCCTCCGCGTCCCCCCTGAAAGCCGGCCCGGTCACGCCGCCGCCCGCCGTTGATCCCGATCTCGTCGCCGCGCATGCAGCACGCGCGACCGAACGCGCGGCGCTGTGGCACGCGTTGCAGCACGCAGGCTGCGCGCCGGTCCGTGCCGCTACCCCGCCGGCCGACGCGCCGCCGGT
>NZ_JAAGPE010000666.1:0-1031 GCF_017104605.1 Burkholderia sp. Ac-20384
TCGGTGCGTGTTCTTCGTAGGCGACCGGTGCGGTGAGCGTATGGACGCGCACCGGGTGCAGCGGCAGGCGCCAGCCGAGCCGGTCGAGCAGCGGCAGGCTGCCGGCGCCGGCGGCGACCACGATCGCATCGGCGGAAATCACGTCGACCTCGCGAGCGTTCGACGCGCGCCGGTCGCCGGGCGGGACGAGCTCGACCGCGGCGCGGCCGGTATCGACGCGGATCGCGGCGACTTCCGCGCCGAAGCGGAACTGCACGCCATGCTCGTCGAGCGTCTGCTTGACCAGTTTCGCGAACAGCGGGCAATTGCCGGTGCGTTCGGTTTCGAGCAGCACGCCGCCGGCGAAGCCGGGTTCGGCCGGTACCGACGGCTCGAGCACCGCGCATTCGTCGGCGGAGAGCAGGCGGTACGGCTGGTCGAGCGTGCGCAGCAGGTCGAGCGCGGGCTGCATCGCGTCCCAGTCGCGCGGGTCGCGCACCACGTGCAGGATGCCGGGCTTCTGTTCGAATTCGAGCTCGAGGCGCGTCTCGATGTCGGCAAGCGTGTCGCGCGACGCGTCGATCAGCGGGCGCAGCCGCGCGTACTGGGCGGCGAACGCGTCGGGCTCGCGCAGCGTGCCGAGCTGCTTGACGAAGCGGCGCACGCCGCCGTTGAAGCCCGGCTTGTAGACGATGCCGGTGTCGCGCGGCTGGCGCTGGCGCATGAAGGTCGGGCCGAACCAGACGTCGAGCGGGCTCGGCAGCAGTGCGCCGCCGTCGCCGTAGGTTGCACCTTGCGCGACGGTCGCGTGGCGTTCGACCACGCACACGCGATGGCCGGCCGCGCGCAACTGGTAGGCGGTGGCGACGCCGCTGATTCCGCCGCCGATGACGATGACATCCATGGATTGCTTCGATGACGGGCGGCGCGCGTGCGCCACCCGGTGAGAATTCGCTGAGGGCCCCGGCCCGGTGAACCCGGAATGATAGCGCCAAAATCGCGGGAGCCGGCGCCGGGCGAGCACGGACCGTGCGGCCGCGCCACGGTCGCCG
>NZ_JAAGPE010000667.1:0-1105 GCF_017104605.1 Burkholderia sp. Ac-20384
TGATGCGGCGCGGCGTGGCCGCGCTGGGACGCGTTCAAGCGCGATTTCATCTCGGCCGACGGCCGCGTGATCGACGTCGGCTCGGCCGATTCACGCACCGTATCGGAGGGGCAGGCGTATGGACTTTTCTTCGCGCTGGTTGCGAACGACCGGCGCATGTTCGACACGATCCTCGCATGGACCGAGAACAATCTCGCGCAGGGCGACCTGAGCGCGCATCTGCCGGCGTGGCTGTGGGGCCGCGCGCCCGACGGCGCGTGGCGCGTGCTCGACGCGAACGCGGCGTCGGACGCCGACCTGTGGATCGCGTATGCGCTCATCGAGGCCGGGCGGCTGTGGCACGAACGCAGCTACACGGCACGCGGCGCGCTGCTGGCGAAGCGCGTGCTCGACGACGAGACGGCGACCGTGCCGGGCCTCGGCCTCACGCTGTTGCCGGGGCCGACGGGGTTCAAGCTCGCCGACGGCCAGTGGCGCGTGAACCCGAGCTATTCGCCGCCGCAGGTGATCCGCGCGCTCGGCGCGCGCCTGCCCGACGACAAGCGCTGGGCCGCACTCGTCTCCAGCACCGGCCGCGTGCTGCTCGACACCGCACCGAAAGGCTTTTCGCCCGACTGGGCGCTGTATCGCGCGGGCACGGGTTTCGGGCCCGATCGCGATACGCATGCGGAGAGCGCGTACAACGCGATCCGCGTGTATCTGTGGGCCGGCATGCTCGACCGTGCCGATCCGCTCGCCGCGCCGATGCTCGCGCGTTTTGCGCCGTTCGCCGACTACATCGCTGCGCATGGCGCGCCGCCGGAGAAGGTCGACACGACGACGGGCATCGCAGGGCCGAACGACGGCAACGGCGGGTTTTCCGCGGCGGCCGTGCCGTTCCTCGACGCACGCGGCCAGCGTGCGCTCGCGGATGCCCAGGCGGCGCGTGTCGATACGCTCGCGCGCCAGTCGGCGCCCGGTTACTACACGAGCGTGCTGACGCTGTTCGGGCTCGGCTGGCGCGACGGACGCTACCGGTTCGGCGCGGACGGCACGCTCGACGCCCGTTGGGGAGGCCGCTCGTGCGCCGCCCGCTGAAGCGCGCCGCGCCGCACGTCGCGGGATT
>NZ_JAAGPE010000668.1:0-1278 GCF_017104605.1 Burkholderia sp. Ac-20384
GTGGGCGCGGAGGAGGGGGGGGTGGGCGGGCGGCGAGCGGGAATGGAAGGGGGGGGCGGCGGAGGGGCCGAGGGAGGGAGCGGAGGGCGTGGGTGGCCGGGGCGGGGGGGGGGCGACCGGTAGGGGCACGTGACGCGTGTCGACAGCGGTGCGGCCGGACACCCGGCGCTCGACGCGGCGCTGCACGCGGCACTCGTCGGCCGGGCGGTTGGCGCGGCGCCGCCACGCGGGATGGCGCAGCCGCTCGTCCTGCGCATGACGCTGACGGACGCGCGCTGATGCAGCGTCCGCATTTCAAGAGCAATCGAGAGGGCAGTCGAACGATGATGACGAAGATGAAGATGCTGGCGATCGTGGCAGGCAGTCTCGCACTGGGCGCGCCGTTCGCGGCGCACGCGCAGGACGACGTGATCGCGAATGCCGCGCAGGCGTCGGTCACGCAGGACGATATCGCGGGGCTGCTGAAGGCGGTGAGCCCGGAAGGGCGCGAACGCCTCGCGGCCGATCCCGCGGCGCTCGACCAGGTCGTGCGTTCGACGCTCGCGCAGAAGGCCGTGCTGGCCGAGGCGAAATCGAAGGGCTGGGACAAGCAGGCGCAGGTGCAGGCAGCCGTCGAACAGGCGCGGCGCGATATCGTCGTGCGCAGCTATCTGGCGTCGGTGAACGCGCCGCCGGCCGATTATCCGTCCGACACGGAGCTGCAATCCGCCTATGACAAGAACCGCGCCGCGTTCACCGCGCCGCGCGCGCTGCATGTCGCGCAGATCTATATCGCGGTGCCGCCGAACGCGGATGCCGCGACGCTCGACAAGGCGCGCAAGCAGGCGGCCGATCTCGCGAGCCGCGCGCGCAGTGGCGATTTCGCGGCGCTTGCAAAAGCGAACTCGCAGGACAAGGCGAGCGCCGCGAACGGCGGCGATCTCGGTTTCGTGCCCGATCAATTGATGGTGCCGGCCGTGCGGCAGGCCGCCGACGCGCTGAAGCCGGGCCAGGTCTCCGCGCCGATCCAGACGCCGGCAGGCTTTCACGTCGTGAAGCTGATCGATGTCCGCGCGGCCGCGCCGCGTCCGCTGGCCGACGTGAAGGAGCAACTGCGTGCGATGCTGCGCGCACAGCGCACCCAGCAGAATGCGCAGGCGTATCTCGCGAAGCTCGCCGCGAACGCACCGATCAATGAAGACGCGCTGAAGAAAGCGCTCGCGTCTGCCCGGTAGGCACGCTCATGGCAACCGTCCGTTCGACGCCGCGCGTCGACGCGCCCGACGCCCGCACGCCGGG
>NZ_JAAGPE010000669.1:0-934 GCF_017104605.1 Burkholderia sp. Ac-20384
CGTCGGTGGCGGCCGAGGCCGCCGCACCGGCGCCCGCAGCACCCGCGGTCGCCGACACCGGCGCACCGCCGTGGCTGGCGCACGGCGACCCCGTGCGCCTGTCGCCGCAGATGCAGCGCGAAGCCTATGCGTCGCGCCGCTTTCCCGTCGAGGTGACGGTGCTCGACGTGCGCGCCGCGTGGCTGAAGATCGAAGGCAAGGACGGTTACTCGATCGACATCGGCGCGACCGATGCGGCGCTGCGCCCGGCCGTCCAGCGGATGTTCGACCGGCTGGCCGCGCGCACGCCGATTGCCGGTCCGGTGGCGGATGCGGAAGCCGATGCCGCGCTGTTCGCGCTGGCGATGACTGTCGGCGACTATCACGGCGAAACCACGATCGGCCGCCCGGTCGTCGATTACCTGGTTGCGCAATACGGCTTGACGGGCACGATCGACGTGCTGCTCGATGCGTTGAAAATCCAGGTGCACGCCGACTACGACCGTCAGGCGCAGCGTCGCGTCCACCGTTTCACGACGAATGTCGAGGGCCCGGTGCGCGGTAGCTGGCGCGGGCCGATCGTCGGCAGCGAGGCGGCGCTGCGCGAGCATCTCGCCGCCGCGAGCGAGGCGGACTGGCAGGCCTGCGTCGACAGGAGCGAGGCCGCGTTGCCGATGCTGCACCCGACCCGCCAGCCCATTCCCGCACTGTTGTTGCCCGATGCGCCGCACGTGTCGAATGCCCTGGTGCGCCGGCTGGGCGCCGAGCGCGACGTGCCCGAGACGCTGCACTGGATGCTGCTGACCGCGACCGATCCCGATGCAATCGCGATCGCCGCGAAAATCCGGCCGGACAGCTATGGCCATTCGTTCTGGGGGTTGTCGCGGATGGTCGCGACTGCGCTGCGCGAGCGCGGCGCGGCGGCGTTCGACGTGCTCGAACGGGGCGCCGCCGA
>NZ_JAAGPE010000670.1:0-1078 GCF_017104605.1 Burkholderia sp. Ac-20384
TGACGTCCGGCGCGACGCTCGCGGCCGCCGCACACGCGCTGAAGGCGGCGGGCGCCGCGCGCGTGACGAATCTGGTTGCGCTGCGCACCGCCAGGGATTAATTAGATAGAGAGGCCAGCCGCCCGAACACGGCGGCGGCCGCCATGAACCGGCCGGCCGGGAACGCGCGCATTGCGCCGCCCCGGTCGGCCCAGCCAGACCGAAACATGTTCAACGTCGTCCTCGTCGCCCCCGAAATTCCACCGAACACCGGCAACGTGATCCGCCTGTGCGCCAACACGGGCGCGCGCCTGCACCTGATCGAACCGCTCGGCTTCCCGCTCGACGACGCGCGGATGCGCCGCGCGGGCCTCGACTATCACGAGTATGCGCAGATGCGCGTGCACCGCGACTGGGACGCGTTCGTCGCGGCGGAAACGCCTGACCCCGCGCGGATGTTCGCGTTCACGACGCGCGGCTCGGGCCGCTTCCACGATCATGCGTTCCTGCCCGGCGACTGGTTCGTGTTCGGCTCGGAAACGCGCGGCCTGCCCGCCGAACTGCTCGAGCGCTTCCCGAACGAACAGCGCGTGCGCCTGCCGATGCGGCCGGACAACCGCAGCCTGAACCTGTCGAACACGGTCGCGGTGGTCGTGTTCGAAGCGTGGCGCCAGGCCGGCTTCGAAGGCGGCGCATGACGCTTGCGCGGCGCATCCCGCGCCGTGTGACGCGTCACGTCCGCGCGAGCCGCGTGCGATACAGGTCGTAGATGTCGGGAGAAAAGCACGCGAACACCACGCGTGCGAGGTTCGGCGCCTGCGGCAACATTTCGGCGACGGTGCCCACTGCGATCTCGACGGCCTCTTCAGCCGGATAGCGATAGATGCCACAACTGATCGCCGGGAACGCGATCGACGTCGCCGCGACCTCCTCGGCCAGCTCGATCGCGCGCCGGTAGCACGACGCGAGCAGGTCGGCCTCGCCGCTCCCGCCGCCGTGCCACACCGGCCCGACCGCATGGATCACGTAGCGCGCCGGCAGCCCGTGGCCGCGCGTGAGCTTGGCGTCGCCCGTCTCGCAGCCGCCGAGCGTGCGGCAA
>NZ_JAAGPE010000671.1:0-1236 GCF_017104605.1 Burkholderia sp. Ac-20384
TTGCTCTTCCGATCTGGGTTACGCCAACCCCGGCCGCGTAACCGATATGGAGCAAACATGACACCTGACAATCTGACGCCGCCCATCATTGCAATCGCACGGGCCTGGCGCGCGTCGAGCCGGCCGCCCGGCAGCTTGATCCGGCACAGCCCGCCGTCGGCGGCCGTGACCACGCGCACGAGCCCCGGGCAGGCCGACGGGCGCACGACGGGCGACGCAGGAATCGAAACGGGGGCGGAACTCAACGGGGTACCGGGGCAGTGTCGCGCCGCGGCCAACGCATCGGTACACCCCGCCCGACGCCGACTGGCACGCACGCACTTTCAGGCCGGCAGGTCTCCTGGCTGACAGGTCGGCGCCGGCTCCCGGCCTTCCCGGTGGAACCAGTGGCATGAGGGGGAGATCGGCTCGCTGTCTACAGTTGCGGGGGCAGCCACAGCGGCGCGTAGCGCGCCCTGTGTTCCCTCTTCGGCCCCGAGGGGCACCGGCGAACGAACGGCCGTAGGATACCCGATTTTCGCGAGGATCCGGCATTGTCGATATGCCGCGCAACCGCATCGCAGAACGGCCGCAGCCGGTTTTTCGCTATCTCGCAAATGGTACGATTGGCGGCTCGACATCAGATCGGCGACCGCCGGAATCCGCGATGAAACTCGGCAGGACGGAGCTGTTCGGCATGGGCATCGCACTGGGCCTGCTGGCCATCCCGGCCTGGATGCTGCTCGCGTGCATACTGATCCCGCTTGCACCGTCGGCCGAGTGGCCGAAGAATGTCGGGCTCGCCGGCCTCGGCATGCCGATCGTGGCGGGTGGCACGTTCCTGTACAGGAAAATCGGTGCGCGGCCGCTCATGTGGCTGCTGCTCGGCTGGCTGCTGATCGCGTCGATCGGCGGCATGTATCTGGGCTTGCTGGTCTTGATTGGCCCGGTGACGCGCGGCTGACGTCGTCGCGGTATCGCGCCGGTCACGCTCGGCACATCAACGAATCAACGCGCGGCAGCCCGGCCGCCGCGCATCGCAACAAACGGTAGGGAATCGAACGATGGGGAAGGGTGCATGACGGCGTGGCTGACAGTAGTAGGCATCGGCGACGACGGTTACGCGGGGCTCGGACGCAGCGCGCGGCGCGCGCTGCTCGACGCGACGCTCGTCGTCGGCGCGAAGCGGCATCTCGACATGCTGCCCGCGCGGCTGCCGGCCGCGCGCCAAACCTGGCCGTCGCCGTTCGTCCGCGC
>NZ_JAAGPE010000672.1:0-237 GCF_017104605.1 Burkholderia sp. Ac-20384
GAGTACAGGGACGGGGAGCTGGTAGGATGGGGGGGAGTGGGGGATGGTAGCGGAGTGTGAGGAGATGGGGGACGCGTGGCTGGCTGGCGGCGAGGGGTGGGTAGGTGTGGACAGGAGCGGCAAGAGAAGAGGGAGGGGGGCGGGCGTAGCCAGGGGCTGGTGTTGGTGTGAGTGCATAGGGGGGGGTGGGGGGGGGGTGGGGGGGGGGCGGGGGGGGGGGGGGGGGGTTTTTTTTTT
>NZ_JAAGPE010000673.1:0-807 GCF_017104605.1 Burkholderia sp. Ac-20384
TGGCGTGCCGGCCGACGCGGTGCTGTGGCTGCGTGCCGGCAGCCAAACGGATGCGTTGTGGGCCGCCGAGCAGGCGCTCAAGACCGGTTGTTGCGGCGCGCTGCTGCTGTGGCAGGACGCGCGTCCCGATGCGCTGCGGCGCCTGCATCTCGCGGCCGCGCGCACGGGCGACACGCTGTTCGTGATGCTGCGCCCGCTGTCGGCCGAACGGCAGCCGTCGCCGGCCGTGTTGCGCATCGCGCTGCACCCGGTGCCGGGCGGCGTGTCGCTCGACATCGTCAAGCGTCGCGGCCCCGCCCGCAGCGAGCCGCTCGTGCTCGACCTGCCGTCGCCCATCGTGGAGAGCCGCTATGCGCGTCTTGCTCGGCATCCATCTGCCGCGCCTGCCGCTCGACGTGTGCGTCGCGCTTCCGTCTGACGGCGAGGCGGGCGAGGCCGGTGGCGCAGGCTGTGCGGTGCTCGAGCAGGGTGTCGTGCTGATCGCCGATGCGGCCGCGCGCCGGCAGGGCGTGCGCGCGGGCATGAAGCGCGGCGGCGTGCTCACGCTCGCACCGCACACGCAACTCGTCGAACGCGATCCCGCGCGCGAGGCCGATGCGCTGCGCGCGGTCGCGCTCGCGTTGCTGCGCTTCTCGCCGTGCGTCACGCTCGACGACGAAGCCACATTGCTCGTCGACGTCGGCCCGAGCCTGCGCTTGTTCGGCGGCTTGCCGTCGCTGTGTCGCCAGGTGCGCGCGACCCTCGCGGCGCTCGGCTATGCGGCACGCCTGTCCGCCGCGCCGACCGGGGGCGGCGCGTGGCTGCTCG
>NZ_JAAGPE010000674.1:0-1082 GCF_017104605.1 Burkholderia sp. Ac-20384
TCCCGAGGACCATCCGCTGTTCGCCGGCTTCCTGCCCGCGATCCGCGAGAAGATCGTCGCGCGGCTCGACGGGCATGATCTCGTGTTTGCGTTCGGCGCGCCCGCGTTCACCTATCACATCGAAGGCTTCGGCCCGCACGTGCCGCCGGGCGCGACGCTCGTGCAGCTCGTTGACGATCCGTGCATCGCCGCGTGGACGCCGTCGGGCGCTGCGGTCGTCGGCAACCTGCGGCTCGCCGCGCGCGACCTGCTCGCGCGCCCGGCGCCGCCCGAGCGGCCGATGCCCGCGCCGCGGCCGCCACGCGCGCGGGTCGAACCGCCGGCCGCCGGCGAACGCATGTCAGTCGCGTTCGCGCTGCAGACGCTCGCCGACGTGCGCGACGCGCATGACATCGTCGTCGAAGAAGCGCCGAGCGCACGGGCCGTGATGCAGGAACACCTGCCGTTCACGCATAGCGGCACGTTCTACACGATGGACAGCGGCGGGCTCGGCTACGGGATGCCGGCCGCCGTCGGCGTCGCGCTCGCGCACCCGGGCCGGCGCGTGATCGGGCTGATCGGCGACGGGTCGAGCCTGTATTCGATCCAGGCCTTGTGGAGCGCCGCGCAACTGAAGTTGCCGATCACGTTCGTGATCCTGAACAATCGTCGCTACGCGGCGTTGCAGGATTTCGCGCCGGTGTTCGGCTTCGGCCCGGACGACCCCGTGCAGGGCACCGATCTGCCGAACCTGGATTTCGTCGCGCTCGCGCAAGGGATGGGCTGCCGAGGCGTGCGCGTGACCGATGCCGCACACCTGCGCGACACGCTGACCGATGCACTGCGCGCCGCAACGCCGGTCGTCGTTGAAGTCGAGATTGCCTGAATGATGTGATGCGCAATGCGCGTCCTTCCGGAGATTCCATGCAAACCGTATCGATGCTGATCGGCGGCGAACGCCGTCACTCATCCAGCGGCGCGACCTTCGTGCGCCGCAACCCGCTCGATGGCGAAGTCGCGTCCGAAGCGCCCGCGGGCACCGTCGACGATGCGCGTGCGGCGGCCGACGCGGCCGCCCGCGCGTTTCCCGGCTGGGCCGCGCT
>NZ_JAAGPE010000675.1:0-1210 GCF_017104605.1 Burkholderia sp. Ac-20384
CGGCGAATCCCGGCGCCTTCGCGCCAGCCGGCTTTCATGCTCCGTTGCCAACGGATCAACCCATGGTACCGATTGCCTCCGGTAGCCAACACCGTCAGCCTGGTTTCGGCACGCATTCCTTCATGCCCGGGGCCGCCAGTGCCGCACCTTTTTCCTCTTACGGCGAACCGTCTGGATCATCAGCCCAGCCGCAGAACTTCGCCATTGCGTCCTCCAGCCGACACGTCGCTCAAGAGCCCGCCCCCGGCTCTGCGTCGCAAGTCGCTTCGTCCAGCCGCAACACCTTGCCACCCGCTGGCTCAAGCGCCGTCCAATACGAAGCAACTCATGCATCCGAGGCTATAGACACCGGAAAAATGAATTCGCAAGTAAAAAACGCTCTAAATAAATTCTTCGACAAAATCGACATGGAGATGTTTGAAGCACTAACCGTAGAAAAGAGAGCAGAAATCGTTGACAATTTCACGCCGGACCAAAAATTACGCTCAGCCACACTGCAAAACCTACGCAGCGACATTCGAACGGCCCTCCGAAAACTGGACCTTCTGCCACTAGGTACTCCCCGCTCGGACGCGGAGCGCCCCGCAGACGAACTTGCCGCCTTAGCTAAGATTACCGCCTATTATAAGAAGTCCTATCTACGCGGTTTCATGAATGATTTGCGGAAATACGGCTCTTCGATTACTCTCTTTGAGCAAATGACAGCAGAACAGCGCCAAGTTCACATCGACAGATATCTGCTTCGCAAGAGCGACGAAACCAAAGCCGCATTGAAAAACGCTCTGAAGACGCTTGGACTATCCGGAACCGGGCAGTAACCTCGACGCGTTTTTCCGCGAAACAGTGACCTGAGGCGGAATTTTGTGACCAGTCAGGCAACGAGTCTCGCGTCGATATTATCGAAATCCTGCCAAGCTGGACGGACCGTGGCAGGAGGTTGATAGCGATGAGCGCTATGAGGCCGACGCTCGTTGTAAAACTGTCGGCTGCGTTCGATGAGTACCTTGGCCTCGGCCCCGCTGCGGATGCGTGGCTCATTAAACCTGATAGAAAGCGTCAGCATCCGGTCAGCGCGGATTGCTTGAACCTGTCCGCATTAATGAGATGGTCAGCCTGACCGAAACAACCCGATCGGCTTACGCTGATCGGGTTGTTTCCTTATTGGGAGGTCATTATGGACACGGTATCGCTGATCGGGATCGATTTAGGC
>NZ_JAAGPE010000068.1:0-41270 GCF_017104605.1 Burkholderia sp. Ac-20384
TGTACCGGAACCTGAAACGCACGACGATCGTCGCGCCCGTCGACGGCACGATCGGGCAGCGTTCGGTGCAGGTCGGCCAGCAGGTCGGGCCCGGCGTGCCGCTGATGTCGATCGTGCAGCTCAACCAGCTGTGGATCGAGGCGAATTTCAAGGAAGGGCAGATTCGCCACATGCGCGTCGGGCAGCCGGTCGAGGTCGTGTCGGATCTGTACGGCTCGCGCGTGAGCTATCGCGGCCGCGTGCAGGGTTTCTCCGCGGGCACGGGCAGCGCGTTCTCGATGCTGCCGTCGCAGAACGCGGCCGGCAACTGGATCAAGGTCGTGCAGCGCGTGCCGGTCGTGATCGCGCTCGATGCGCGCGATCTCGCTGCGCATCCGCTGCGCGTCGGGCTGTCGATGCGCGCGACGGTCGACACGCACGACCGCAACGGCCACGCGCTCGACAGCGAGCCGCCGACGCCGGCCGTCAGCACGCGCGTGCACGACGGCGTCGCGAGCGAAGCGGAAAGCGCCGCTGCCGCGATCATCCGCGACAATCAGGGCGGGTAACGCCAGCCCGAGAGAGGGCGGCCGGTCGTCACGACCGGCCCGCCGTGCGGCGCATCACGGCGCGCGCCAGCGCCCCCGGGCGCGTTACGCCGCGCGCCGAACCCTCCCGTCGTTTCCCGCCCGACTTTCGCATTTCCGCCATCGATGTCGGCGCTGTTCAAACGCGTGTCGCGTTTGAGACGTCGGCGCCCCTGCCTCCGGGACTACTCTCGAACAGCACGTTGCGCGTGTGCCGCATGAGCCGGCGCGCCGCGGCGCCATCCAACGAGACATGGAGACAATACGATGAGCAGCAATCGAGGTGTCGTCTATCTTGGACCGGGTCAGGTCGAAGTCCAGAAAATCGATTATCCGAAGATGGTCGATCCGAGCGGCCGTGCGATCGGCCACGGCGTGATCCTCAAAGTGGTCAGCACGAACATCTGCGGTTCCGACCAGCACATGGTGCGCGGTCGCACGACCGCGCCGGTCGGCCTCGTGCTCGGTCACGAGATCACGGGCGAGGTGGTCGAGATCGGCCGCGACGTCGAGACGCTGAAGCTCGGCGATCTCGTGTCGGTGCCGTTCAACGTGGCGTGCGGCCGCTGTGCGATGTGCAAGGACACGCATACGGGCGTGTGCCTGAACGTGAACCCGTCGCGTGCGGGTGGCGCGTACGGTTACGTCGACATGGGCGGCTGGATCGGTGGCCAGGCCGAGTACGTGCTGGTGCCGTACGCGGATTTCAACCTGCTGAAATTCCCCGATCGTGATCAGGCGATGTCGAAGATCCGCGATCTGACCTGCCTGTCCGACATTCTGCCGACCGGTTATCACGGTGCGGTGAGCGCGGGCGTGAAGCCGGGCTCGACGGTCTATATCGCGGGCGCGGGCCCGGTCGGGATGGCGGCGGCCGCATCGGCGCGCCTGCTCGGCGCGGCCGTGACGATCGTCGGCGACATGAACGCGGAACGCCTTGCGCACGCACGCGCGATGGGCTTCGAGACGGTCGACCTGTCCAAGGACGCCTCGCTCGGCGAGCAGATCGAGCAGATCCTCGGCGTGCCCGAGATCGACTGCGCGGTCGACTGCGTCGGCTTCGAGGCGCACGGCCACGGTTCGTCGGGCCATGCGGAGGAGGCGCCCGCGACGGTGCTGAACTCGCTGATGGAAATCACGCGGCCGGCCGGCGCGATCGGCATCCCGGGCCTGTACGTGACGGACGATCCGGGCGCGAAGGACAAGGCCGCGCAGCACGGCAGCCTGAGCATCCGCTTCGGCCTCGGCTGGGCGAAGTCGCACTCGTTCTTCACGGGCCAGACGCCGGTGCTGAAGTACAACCGCAACCTGATGCAGGCGATCCTGTTCGACCGGCTGCCGATCGCGAAGATCGTCAACGTCGAAGTGATCTCGCTCGACCAGGCGCCGGAAGGCTACAAGAAGTTCGACGGCGGCGCGCCGCGTAAATTCGTCATCGATCCGCACGGGTTGCTGGCCGCGTAACGCGACCGACCATCGCGCGGCAATCAAAGGGGCCGGGGCGTTCAAGCGCCTCGGCCCCTTGTGCGTTCGGGAGGTGCGCACTCAGTGCGCGCGATAGCGCCGGGCGAGAAGCTCGCGCGTGGACGATCGACCGGGCGACATTCGCCCGGCTCCGTTCACGGGGTGCGCTCCATCGCGGCGTCGTACTCGCCGCGGCAGGCCGCACCGTTCAGGCGTGCGCGCAGCAGCAGCGCATCCTGCGCGGCGCGTACGTTGGCCGCCTGTCCCTGCCACGCGGCCAGCGGCGGTTCCTGCAGCGCGCGTCCATATGAAAAGCTCAGCAGCCACGGCCGCCCGGCAACGCGATTCATCGCGTCGAGATGCGCCGTCGCTTCCTCCGGCGTCTGCCCGCCGGACAGGAAGAAGATGCCAGGCACTTCGGCCGGCACGGCGCTGCGCAACAGGCGCACCGTCGCCTCGGCGACTTCGGCAGGGGCCGGCTGGGCGGTGTGCGTGCTGCCCGCGACGACCATGCTCGGTTTGAGCAACATGTGCGCCAGCACGACCCGGTGCCGGTGCAGCGCGTCGAACACGGCGTGCAGCACGGCGTCGGTCACCTGCGCGCAGCGGCCGATCGAGTGATCGCCGTCCATCAGCACTTCCGGCTCGACGATCGGCACGACGCCGGCCTCCTGGCAGATCGCCGCATAGCGCGCCAGCGCTTCGGCGTTTGCTTCGATCGCCGCATGGCCCGGCAGCGTGGCGGACACGTTGTACACCGCGCGCCATTTCGCGAACCGCGCGCCTTGCCGCTGGTAGCCGTCGAGGCGCGCCGCCAGCCCGTCGAGCCCTTGCGTGATTTCGTCGCCGGGCGCGAGCGCAAGCGGAATCTTGCCCGCGTCGACCTTGATGCCGGGCACGATCTGCTGGCGAGCGGCGAGTTCGGGCAACGGCGTGCCATCGTCCGCACATTGCCCGAGCGTCTCTTCATACAGGATCACGCCGCTGACGAATTCACCGAGGCCCGGCGTCGACAGCAACAGCGTGCGCCATGCGCGGCGGTTCTCTTCGGTCGATTCGACCGCGATTGTCTTGAAGCGCTTCGCGATGGTCGGCCCGCTTTCGTCGGCTGCCAGCAAGCCTTTGCCGTCCTGAACGAGTGCCTGGATCGTCGCCTGGAGTGCGCTCTCGGTGCTCATGGAATTCCTCCGCTGAAACCGCCACGCGGCCGTGTCGACCGCCCGCTGTTCACTTCGTCACATCGTTACGTCGCCTTCCGATTTCATTCTTTGTCGCGCACCGGCCAGAACGCAAGGCGCGTGCCGTGCCTGATCGGCACGCGCTCGGGTGGCATCGTCCGTGCCGGGGCTGGCGTTAGACGCGCGCAGCGCGATCAGCGGGACGACGCCGAAGTCCGGCGCGCCCATGCGCATGACCAGGAACGACGCGCCCCGGATGGCAGCAAGGGTCACGAGCTGTAGTGCATTCATCGACGACTCCGTTCGGTGGATCGGGCGGCCGGCCGGAACGCGATACGCGATATGCGCCGGCACGGGCGAATGACCCATTGAATGTCACGCGTGAGTCGCGACGCAAACGAGGTTTTGTGACGGGCGGTTCAGGAAAATGAATCGACGGACGCGAGTGGCCGGATTGTTCCTGCGTGCTCAGTGGCCGCGATAGAGCTGCGCGATTTGCGTACTGCCGGCGGCGGCGCGTTGCGCATGCGCGGTGTGCATGCTCACGCGGCGAATGGCGTGCGAGCGATGCGCGGCACTGCGACTGCCTTTCCAGTCCGCCACGCGAACCGTGGCGGCGGTGTGCGACCGGTCGGGGGCGCGCATGGCCGGCGCTGCTTGCGCGACTTCAGTCCGGCCGGCGGATTCGGCGACATCGGGGCGACTGTGTCGAGTGGAGGCCACCTGAGTTCCGTCAGTCAAATGAAACGGATAGACGGGTGCCGGCAAGACGGGCGGCACGGGATCGTTCGACGCGTACAGGGCGGCATGACTCGCCGTAATGCCCGAACTATTCGAACCATTCGAACCGTTCGAACCGCGACAGACCGGATCGGCCTTGCATGTCCGGTCGACCACCACATAGCCGCCGACCAGCAGCACGAGTGTCAGGATGCTCAGGATCGGCGCGCTCGATGCGCGCGGCCGATGGAATGCCGCGTTGCGAAGCGCACGTGCGATGCGCGACGACCACGTATGAAAGGAGTGCGGAGCATGCGTGTCGTTCGATTTCAGGCTGATCGGATCGAACGGCCAGTTCCACCGGCCGCAGACGGGGCAGTGCTCGAGCGCACGGAAGGCCACGAAGCCGCATTCCTTGCACTGGAAGCTGGCAGTGCGCCGGGCTTCGGCGCGCGCGTTCAGGATCGCGCGCCAGTCATCGCGCGCGCGCAGGGTGCGGTTGGGCAGGACTCGCATCGCAGGAAGCGGACGGGTGCCGTCAACGCGGCGAATGCTTGCCGGTCGTCATGATCCTTGCCGGCAAGGCAGCCGACCGACTCGTGCCGGAATCCGGCGGAGCGTGCATCGTCGACGGTCGTTCGCATGCGGTGCTCATGAAGTTCTCCATGACGTCGGGTGCGCGGAACACGTTCGTCCGTGGTGGCCTACCGCTTCATTTTTGGTCGCCGACGCGTGAAACGCAAGGCGCAAGCGGGCGGCCGCGATTCGTCAGATCCGCACTATCCGCACTATCCGTTCTGTCGCTGCCGCGCTGCGAGCGTCCCGATGGTCTGCATCGCATGCTCGACCGCCGGCGTCCACGGCCGGCCGTAATTGAGTCGAAGATAGCGGCGGAATCCGCCGGTCGCGGAAAAGAGCGGCCCCGGCGCGATGCTGACGCCGCTTTCCATCGCATCGCCGAACAGGTGCATCGTATCC
This sequence comes from Burkholderia sp. Ac-20384, assembly GCF_017104605.1. Lineage (NCBI taxonomy): Bacteria > Pseudomonadati > Pseudomonadota > Betaproteobacteria > Burkholderiales > Burkholderiaceae > Burkholderia > Burkholderia sp. Ac-20384. The sequence goes on from NZ_JAAGPE010000068.1 coordinate 4,907, forward strand.
ACGCGCGGCGGCAGTTCGATCCACAGGAAATACCCGCCGAGCGGCGTGAACACTTCGGTGCCGGCGGGGAAATACGCGCGCACGGCCGCCAGCATCTGCGCCTGGTGCGCAGCGAGATTGCGCCGCAGCTTGCGCAGGAAGCGGTCGTACGCGCCGTCGCGCAGGTAGCTCGAAATCGCCATCTGCGCGGGCACGTCGGCCGCGGGCGCGCTCGCGCCCTTTGCCTGACGAATTTGCCGCACGTAGCGTCCGGCCGCGACCCAGCCGATCCGGAACCCGGGCGCGAGGCATTTCGAGAACGAGCCGCAATGCAGGACGAGCCCGCTGTCGTCATACAGCTTGGCGGGGCGCGTGGGGACCGTCCCGAAATGCAGCTCGCCATACACGTCGTCTTCGATCAACGGCACGTTGCGTGCCGCGAGCAGGTCGATCAGCGCGCGCTTGCGCGCGTCGGTCAGTGTCGCGCCGGTCGGGTTGTGGAACGACGTCATGAACCAGCAGGCGCGCACCGGATGCGTGTCGAGTGCTTTCTCGAGCGCGTCGAGATCGAGGCCGGTGCGCGGGTCGACCGGAATCTCGACGGCCTTCAGGTGCAGGCGCTGCACAGCCTCCAGGACCGCATGAAACGCGGGGCGCTCGATCGCGACGATGTCGCCGGGGCGCGTCAGTGCCTGCAGGCTGAGCGTCAGCGCTTCGAGCGCGCCGGTCGTGATGACGATCTCGTCCATCGGCAACGCCGCGCCCGCATTCAGGTAGCGCAGCGCGATCTGCCGACGCAGCCCGTCATGGCCGGGCGGCGCGCCGGCCAGCAGGGCCGTGCGATCCATGTTGCGAGCGGCCGACGCCATCGCGCGCCACAGGCTGCTCATCGGGAACAGCGAATAGCTGGCGAAGGCCGAGCCGAGCGGAACGATGGTGTCGTATTTGAGCGAGTCGAGCAGCCGGAACAACGTATCGCCGTTGCCCGCTGGCGGGGCAGCCGGTTTGCGCGGCGGTTCATGGCCGAACCGCACGTGCTTGTCTTCGAGGTTCGCAACGAAATATCCGGACCGTGCGCGCGCGACGATCAGGCCCTCGCTTTCGAGCGCGTAGTACGCGCGAAACACGGTGGACGGGCTCACGCCATATGCGCGGCACGCGGCACGCACGGTCGGGATGCGCGCACCGGGGGCCAGATCTCCACGCCGGATCGACTCGGAAATCGTCCGGGCGAGCATCGCATAACGCTTCATGCGTGCCTCAAGTCGAGCAGCTTTGTGCCGAAAAAAGAGTAGCACGGCGCGCGCTGCGCGACAGCCTCGTTATCCCGTGATCCGCTTGTTTTTCACGGGCTCTGATCCTGTTTTTCGGCGCGACTCGCTGGCATGCTTTCGTCCCTCGAGCAATCTTCGTTCCCGACATTGACCGATACGGAATTCACGCTGTCCGCCGGCTGATCCGTGGCCCGTACGCCTGGGCGTGCGAGGTCTAGTCAGCGGTGTCATGACCCTAACCGGAAACCTTCAGCGTGAAATCGAATACTCTCGTCGCGGGCCTCGTGGCCGGCGTTGCCCTCAACCTGTTCGGCGGCGCCGCGCAGGCCGCCTGCATCAGCAATCCACCGACGCAATCCAACACGACGTTCCCCGCCGCATTGACCGGCAAGCTCGTCTATCACAGCTACGTCAAGTACGGCGACGGCACGAGCCAGTTGTTCCTGTACGACTTCTCGGCCCATACGCTGACGCAACTGAGCAAGAGCACGTGGGGCATCACCGATCCGATGAACGGCGTGTTCAGTCCCGATGGCAAGTGGCTCGCATTCATGGGCATCAGCAACGGCGCATGGAACGTGTTCATGCTGCAGCTCGGCACCGGCAATGCGCCGATCAACATGACGAACAGCACGGGCGCCACGCGCAACGAGGACCCGAAATTCAGCGCGGACGGCAAGACGCTCGTGTTCAAGCAGAACGGCGACGTCAAGCAGGCCACGCTGTCGTACACGAGCGCAGGCCCGGTGTTCACGTCGGTCGTGAGCCTGACCAATGCACCAGCGGGCGCCGAGTACTCGATGCCGTTCCTTGCGCCGGACGCGAGTGCCGTCTACTACGCGAGCGGCACCGGCGCGAACATGGGCCTGATGAAGCGCACGCTCGCGACCGGCGCTACGGCCGTGTTCGATAATTCGGCGGGCCTGCAGACCTACTATCCGATCGTGCGTGCGGACGGCACGGTGTTCTACGCGCGCTGGAAGGACACGAGCCAGCTCGACCAGATCTACTCGAAGACCGCGGACCCGGCATCGACGCCGAATCAGTTGGCGCTCAACGACTGCATCAGCAACAACTCCGATCCCGCGCCGGTGAGCGGCACGAACTACCTGTTCTTCTCGTCGACGACGGCGGGCGGCTACCAGCTCTACGTCGGCGACGTGACGACCGGCCAGCGCTGGAGCCTGTCGCAGTTCGGCATGAATGCCGACACGACGAAGGCCAAGCTCGGGTCGAGCTACTACGGCGGCCCGGCTGCCGCACAGCCGACGCTGCTGTCGCAGGGGCACCCGGCGGCCGCGTCGGCGAGCTACAACGCATCGCTCACGCCCGACAAGGCGTTCGACGGCAACACCACGAGCACGCGCTGGGATTCGCCGGAAGGCGCGGGCGTCGATCCGCAATGGATCTCCGTGGATCTCGGTGCGACGAAGACCATCAACAGCATCGATCTCTACTGGGATGCGGGCGCGCTCGTGTACCAGATCCAGACGTCGAACGACAACGTGAACTGGACGACGATCTACTCGACGAACAACGGCGTGTCGTACGGCCACGTGACGCTGCCGAACCTGAACGGGCATGGCCGCTACGTGCGAATGTACGGCACGAAGCGCGCAACGCAGTGGGGTTATTCGCTCGACGAAATGCAGGTGTGGGGATCGTAAGCGCCAAGAAAAAAGCGACCGTCGAGGTCGCTTTTTTTTCATGCGTCAATCGACGCGCAGCTCACGCATGCAGCACATGCGCCGGGAAGGCGGGGCCGGCACTCGCCGCACCCTGCGCAAGCGGCGCGACCTGCTTGCGGCGCTCGCGGGTCGGCGCGACGCCGAACGCGTCGCGATAGCTCTTGCTGAAATGGCATGCCGACTGGAAGCCGCACGCCATCGTGATGTGCATGATCGACATGTCGGTCTGCAGCAGCAGTTCGCGCGCGCGGCGCAGCCGCAGCGTCAGGTAGTAGTGCGTCGGCGTCATGCCGAGGTGTTCGCGGAACAGGCGCTGCAGTTGTCGCTGCGACATGTTCGCGAGCCGCGCGAGCTCCTCGCGCGACAGCGGCTCCTCGATGTTGTTCTCCATCAGCGAGATCACTTCGAACAGCGACTTGTTCGCGGAGCCGAGGCGCGCGACGAGCGGCATGCGTTGCTGCGCGCTCGTATCGCGCACGTGTTCGACGATGAACTGCTCGGCGATCTGCGTGACGCGCGCGGTGCCCACGCGCGCGGCGATCAGGTTCAGCATCATGTCGAGCGGCGCGACGCCACCCGTGCACGTGATGCGGTCGCGGTCGATCACGAACAGTTCCTTCAGGAAGCGCGTGTCCGGAAACTCTTCCTTCAGCGCCGACATGTTCTCCCAGTGGATTGCACACGCGTAGCCCGCGAGCAGCCCCGACTTCGCGAGCGCATAGGTGCCCGTGCACAGGCTGCCGAGCGGGATGCCTGCGCGCGCGAAGCGGCGCAGCGTCGACAGATGGGCGGGCGTGGTCGCACGCTGCACGTCGACGCCGCCGCACACGAATACGATGTCGGGCTGCCCGACGCATTCGGCCGGGCCGGTGTCGACCGTCAGGCCGTTGCTCGCGGTAACCGGGCCGCCGTCCGGGCTGATGACCGACCAGCGGTAGAGCGGCTGGCCGCTCAGGTAGTTCGCCATCCGAAGCACCTCGATCGCATTGGTGAACGCGATCATCGTGAAATTCGGTAACGGCATGAACGCGAAGTGGGACAGCGACGCTGTGCGGTCGGGCGACATGGGGAGCGTTCCTAGAATCTCTAATAGCTTTTCGCCCGAGGCACGGATCGGGCAGCGGTATTGTGTGAGCCAGCGCAACAAGCGTGCCATACGGCTAAACCCTAGCTCCATACGTTGTATGGCTGAAAGCCGCATGCTGCACTGCACCGAATTCGTGATGTGCTGCACCCCGACCGGGCGGCAATCGCACCGCCGGCGTGCCTGTTCATAGGTGAAATGCCGGAGGCCATTTGCTTGGTCATCCGAAAAAGCACGACCGGTCACTTGTATAAAACGGACGCGGATGGCGGAAAAGGCAAAGAACGCGTCTAAATTCATCAATCCGCCGAAAATCCGAACGACAAGAATAGAGCCGTCGGCAGCCTTGTACGGGACGAGCGGGAAACCCAGGCAGGGCGGGCCTTGAGCTTCGGTTTCAGCCCCTTATTCTTCGTCACGGACGCACTATGTCGAACACCCAGCCTTTCTTCTCGCAGCCCCTTGCCGAGCGCGACGCGCCGGTGCGCAGCGCCATCCTGAAGGAACTCGAGCGCCAGCAGTCGCAGGTCGAGCTGATCGCGTCGGAAAACATCGTGTCGCGCGCCGTGCTCGAGGCGCAGGGCTCGGTGCTGACCAACAAGTACGCGGAAGGCTATCCCGGCAAGCGCTACTACGGCGGCTGCGAGTTCGCGGATGAAGTCGAGGCGCTGGCAATCGATCGCGTCAAGCAGATCTTCAATGCCGGCTATGCGAACGTGCAGCCGCACTCGGGTGCGCAGGCGAACGGCTCGGTGATGCTCGCGCTGGCCAAGCCGGGCGACACGGTGCTCGGCATGTCGCTCGACGCCGGCGGCCACCTGACGCACGGCGCGAAGCCGGCGCTGTCGGGCAAGTGGTTCAACGCGGTCCAGTACGGCGTGAACCGCGACACGATGCTGATCGACTACGACCAGGTCGAGGCGCTCGCGCACGAGCACAAGCCGAACCTGATCATTGCCGGCTTCTCGGCCTACCCGCGTGCGCTCGACTTCGCGCGCTTCCGTGCGATCGCCGACAGCGTCGGCGCGAAGCTGATGGTCGACATGGCGCACATCGCCGGCGTGATCGCCGCGGGCCGCCACGCAAATCCGGTCGAGCATGCGCACGTCGTCACGTCGACGACCCACAAGACGCTGCGCGGCCCGCGCGGCGGCTTCGTGCTGACCAACGACGAGGACATCGCGAAGAAGATCAACTCGGCCGTGTTCCCCGGCCTGCAGGGCGGCCCGCTGATGCACGTGATCGCCGGCAAGGCCGTCGCGTTCGGCGAAGTGCTGCAGGCGGACTTCAAGACCTACATCGACAACGTCCTCGCGAACGCGCAGGCACTGGGTGAAGTACTGAAGGCGGGCGGCGTCGATCTCGTCACGGGCGGCACCGACAACCACCTGCTGCTGGTCGACCTGCGGCCGAAGGGCCTGAAGGGCGCGCCGGTCGAACAGGCGCTGGAGCGTGCGGGCATCACCTGCAACAAGAACGGCATTCCGTTCGACACCGAGAAGCCGACCGTCACGTCGGGCATCCGCCTCGGCACGCCGGCCGGCACGACGCGCGGCTTCGGCGTCGCGGAATTCCGCGAGGTGGGCCGCCTGATCCTCGAGGTGTTCGACGCGCTGCGCGCGAACCCGGAAGGCGACCACGCGACCGAACAGCGCGTGCGCCGCGAGATCTTCGCATTGTGCGAACGTTTCCCGATCTATTGATCCCCCCGACCCGACAATACTGGAGCAACACATGAGCACGCTGCATCAAGACAGCATCATCATCGACGGGCTGAACATCTCGAAGTTCGAGAAGCCGGTGTTCGAAGACATGCGCAAGGGCGGCATCACCGCCGCGAACTGCACGGTGTCGGTGTGGGAGAACTTCACCAAGACCGTCGACAACATCGGCGTGATGAAGAAGAAGATCCGCGACAACAGCGAGCTGCTGACGCTGGTGCGCACGACGGAAGACATCTTCCGCGCGAAGAAGGAAGACAAGACCGGCGTGATCCTCGGTTTCCAGAACGCGCATGCGTTCGAGGACAACATCGGCTACATCGAAGCGTTCGCCGACATGGGCGTGCGCGTCGTGCAGCTTTGCTACAACACGCAGAACCTGGTCGGCACCGGCTGCTACGAGCGCGACGGCGGGCTGTCGGACTTCGGCCGCGAAGTGATCACCGAGATGAACCGCGTCGGCATCATGGTCGACCTGTCGCACGTGGGCGGCAACACGTCGTCGGAAGCGATCGCGTTCTCGAAGAAGCCGGTGTGCTACTCGCACTGCCTGCCGTCGGGGCTGAAGGAGCATCCGCGCAACAAGAGCGACGAGCAACTGAAAGAGATCGCCGATGCGGGCGGCTTCGTCGGCGTGACGATGTTCGCGCCGTTCCTCAAGCGCGGTATCGAAGCGAACATCGACGACTACATCGAGGCGATCGACTACGTCGTGAACCTGATCGGTGAAGACGCGGTCGGCATCGGTACGGACTTCACGCAGGATTTCGCGAAGGAATTCTTCGACATGCTGACGCATGACAAGGGCCGCTATCGCCAGCTGACGAACTTCGGCAAGGTGATCAACCCGGACGGCATCCGCACGATCGGCGAATTCCCGAACCTGACGGCCGCGATGGAGCGCCACGGCTGGAAGGAGTCGCGTATCCGCAAGATCATGGGCGAGAACTGGGTGCGCGTGTTCAAGGACGTGTGGGGCGCATAAGCGCCGCGAACGCCGAACCCCCTCAGCGATTCAACATTAAAAGAAATCGGGACGTGCCCGTGCGAGCCGCACGGGCGCGCGGACGATGTCGCGCCTGCGCACTGAGCCGCGCGGCCACTTTCCTCACGGAGTCACACGATGCAACCGCAACTGCCGATCAACGTCGATCCCGATACCGGCGTCTGGACCACCGACGCGCTGCCGATGCTGTACGTGCCGCGCCACTTCTTCACGAACAACCACGTCGCCGTCGAGGAAGCGCTCGGCGTCGAAGCGTATGCCGAGATCCTGTACAAGGCCGGCTACAAGTCCGCTTACCACTGGTGCGACAAGGAAGCGAAGCTGCACGGCCTGACCGGCATGGCCGTGTTCGAACACTACCTGAAGCGCCTGTCGCAGCGCGGCTGGGGCCTGTTCTCGATCATCGAGGCCGATCCGGCCAGCGCGCGCGCGAAGATCGAGCTGCGCCACTCGTCGTTCGTGCTCCAGCAGCCGGGCAAGGAAGGCAAGCTCTGCTACATGTTCGCGGGCTGGTTCGCCGGCGCGATGGACTGGGTCAACGATACGACGCCGGAAGGCAAGGGCGCGCCGCGTGCGCAGTCGAAAGAGGTGCAGTGCGCGGCAGAGCATCACGACCACTGCGTCTTCGAAGTGTCGCCGATCGCGCACTGATGCCCTGACGCACTGATTCACCGAAACACAACAACACCCGCAACACGAGACATTCGAACGCCAGAGGTCGCCAGCGATGCGTTATCCCCACCTGTTCAAACCCATGCAGCTGAACCAGCTGACGCTGCGCAACCGGATCGTCAGCACCGCGCATGCGGAGGTGTATGCCGAGCCGGGCGGCCTGCCGGGCGACCGCTATATCCGCTATTACGAAGAAAAGGCGAAGGGCGGCGTGGGCCTCGCGATCTGCGGCGGGTCGAGCCCGGTGTCGATCGACAGCCCGCAAGGCTGGTGGAAATCGGTGAACCTGTCGACCGACAAGATCATCGATCCGCTCACGCGCCTCGCCGACACGATGCACAAGCACGGCGCGAAGATCATGATCCAGGCGACGCACATGGGCCGCCGCTCGTCGTTCCACGGCGAGCACTGGCCGCACCTGATGTCGCCGTCGGGCGTGCGCGAACCCGTGCACCGCGGCAACGCGAAGATCATCGAGATCGAGGAAATCCGCCGCATCATCGGCGATTTCGCGGCCGCGGCGAAGCGTGTGAAGGCGGCCGGCATGGACGGCATCGAAATTTCCGCCGCCCACCAGCACCTGATCGACCAGTTCTGGAGCAAGCGGTCGAACCACCGCACCGACGAATGGGGCGGCAGCCTGGAGAACCGGCTGCGCTTCGGTATCGAGGTGCTGACGGCCGTGCGCGAGGCGGTGGGCAAGGATTTCTGCGTCGGCCTGCGCATGTGCGGCGACGAATTCCACGAGGACGGCCTCGATCACGAAGCGCTGAAGGAAATCGCGCAAGCGATGTCGGAGACGGGCCTGATCGACTACCTGAGCGTGGTCGGCTCGGGCGGCGACACGCACAACACGATCGCCAACTGCATGCCGCCGATGGCGCTGCCGCCGGAGCCGTTCGTGCACCTCGCGGCCGGCATCAAGTCGGTCGTGAAGATCCCGGTGATGCACGCACAGAGCATCCGCGATGCGGGCCAGGCCGAGCGCCTGCTCGCGACCGGCATGATCGACCTCGTCGGCATGACGCGCGCGCAGATCGCCGATCCGCACATGGTGATCAAGATCCGCGACGGCCGCGAAGATGAAATCAAGCAGTGCGTCGGCGCGAACTACTGCATCGACCGCCAGTACAACGGCCTCGACGTGCTGTGCATCCAGAACGCGGCGACGTCGCGCGAATCGACGATGCCGCACATCATCGAGAAGTCGCGCGGCCCGAAGCGCAAGGTCGTGGTGGTCGGCGCGGGCCCGGCGGGCCTCGAAGCGGCGCGCGTCGCGAAGCTGCGCGGCCACGATGTGGTGCTGTTCGAGAAGAACGCCGAAGTGGGCGGCCAGGTGATGATCGCCGCGAAGGCGCCGCAACGCGAACAGATGTCGGGGATCATCCGCTGGTTCGACATGGAAACGAAGCGCCTGGGCGTCGACCGCCGGCTTGGCGTGGCCGCCGACGAGAAGATGATCATGGCCGAGAAGCCGGACATCGTCGTGCTCGCGACGGGCGGGTCGAGCTTCACGTGGCAGGTGCCGGGCTGGGGCGTGGCCGAGGGTCTGGCCGTCAGCTCGTGGGACATCCTGACCGGCAAGGTCGAGCCGAAGCAGAACGTGCTGCTGTTCGACGGCGTGAGCACGCATGCCGGCGCGGGCGTGGCCGACTTCATGGCGAGCCGCGGCTCGAAGGTCGAGGTCGTCACGCCGGACGTGAAGGTGGCCGACGATTGCGGCGGCACGACGTTCCCGATCTTCTATCGCCGCCTGTACGCATTCGGCGTGATCCCGACGCCGAACACGATGCTCGATCGCGTCTATGAAGAGGACGGCAAGCTGATCGCCGTGCTGCGCAACGAGTACACGGAAGAGCTGGAAGAGCGCGCGGTCGATCAGGTGGTGATCGAGAACGGTTCGTCGCCGAACGACGAGCTGTACTGGAAGCTCAAGCCGGAATCGGTGAACCGCGGCCAGATCGATCCGCACACGCTGTTCGCGGCCGAGCCGCAACCGTGCCTGTCGGAAGAACTCGGCAACGGCCGTTTCCTGCTGTTCCGTGTCGGCGACTGCATCTCGATGCACAACGTCCACGGTGCGATCTACGACTCGCTGCGTCTCGTGAAGGATTTCTAAACAATGAATCCGTCCTTCCTCATTACCGCCCTGTTGTGGCTGTCGGTGGCGGGGCTCGCGTTCGCGGTCGCGAAGCGCTCGTCCTACTGGCGTTTGGGCCGGGCCACCGCGCCGGGCTCGTTCGGCGTCGCGAACCTGTTCGCGATCCCGAAGCGCTACTTCGTCGACCTGCACCATGTAGTCGCCCGTGATCCGTACATCGCGAAGACGCACGTCGCGACGGCCGGCGGCGCGATCGGCGCGCTCGCACTGGTGTTCATCAACTACGGCCTCGCGATCTACTCGCCGTGGCTCGACAAGCTGATCTTCCTGTCGGCACTCGCGATGCTGGTCGGCGCGGTGTTCGTGTGGCGCCGGCGTGCGGCGAAGGACGTGCCGGCACGCCTGTCGCGCGGCCCGTGGAATACGCTGCCCTGGCTGCTCGGCTCGTTCGCGCTCGGCCTCGTGCTGTTCATGCTGGTGCCGACCGGTGCGATGTCGGGTGCGTTCGCGGTGCTCTGCGCCGTGCTGATCGGCGTCGGTGCCTTCACGATGACGGTCGGCGCTGCGAAGGGCGGCCCGATGAAGCATGCGATCGCAGGTCTCCTGCACCTGGCCTTCCACCCGCGCCAGGAGCGCTTCGCGGCCACCCGCGAATCGTTCACCGGCAACGGCACGGCCACGCCGCCGACCGCACTGAAGCTGCCGGACATCGAGCATCAGGAGTACGGCGTCGAGAAGCCGGTCGAATTCCGCTGGAACCAGCTGCTGAGCTTCGACGCATGCGTGCAGTGCGGCAAGTGCGAAGCCGCGTGCCCCGCGTTCGCGTCGGGCCAGCCGCTGAACCCGAAGAAGCTGATCCAGGATCTGGTCGTCGGGATGGCGGGCGGCACCGATGCGGCCTACGCGGGCAGCCCGTCGCCGGGTCTCGCGGTCGGCCAGCATCGCGGCGAGCCGAACGGCCCGATCGTGTCGGGCCTGATCGAAGAGCAGACGCTGTGGTCGTGCACGACCTGCCGCGCATGTGTGCAGGAATGCCCGATGCTGATCGAGCACGTCGACGCGATCGTCGACATGCGCCGCAACCGCACGCTCGTGCACGGCACGGTGCCGGGCAAGGGCCAGGAAGTGCTCGCGAACCTGCGCGAGACGGGCACGATGGGCGGCTACGACACGGCCGCGCGCTACGACTGGTCGGTCGACCTGAGCGCGCCGGTTGCGCAACCCGGCAAACCGGTCGACGTGCTGTTCGTCGCGGGTGAAGGCGCGTTCGACATGCGCTACCAGCGCACGCTGCGCGCGTTCGTCACGGTGCTGAACAAGGCGGGTGTGGACTACGCGGTGCTCGGCTCGACCGAAACCGATACGGGCGACGTTGCACGCCGGCTCGGCGACGAAGCGACGTTCCAGCAAATGGCGAAGCGCCTGATCGGCACGCTCGGCACGCTGTCGTACAAGCAGATCGTGACGGCCGACCCGCACGTGATGCACAGCCTGCGCAACGAATACCGTGCGCTCGGGCTGCGCGTGACGGTCAAGCACCACACGACCTACCTCGCGGAGCTGGCCGACAGCGGCAAGATCGCGCCGAAGGCCGTCGAAGCGCTTCAGGACAAGCGCACCACGTATCACGATCCGTGCTACCTCGGCCGCTACAACGGCGAGACGGAAGCGCCGCGCAAGCTGCTGAAGACGATCGGCATCCAGGTCGTCGAGATGGAACGCAACGGCATGCGCGGCCGCTGCTGCGGCGGTGGCGGCGGTGCGCCGCTGACCGACATCCCCGGCAAGCAGCGCATTCCCGACATCCGCATCGCCGACGCACGCACGATCGGCGCGGACGTGGTCGCGGTTGCCTGCCCGAACTGCACGGCGATGCTCGAAGGCGTCGTGGGCCCGCGCCCCGACGTGCTCGATGTGGCCGAACTCGTTGCCGCCTCGCTGGAGTGAATCGATGAATACGATCAAACGAATCGATCCGCGCCGGCCGTTCATCATCACGGCCGCCGGCCTGAAGCGCATCACGCTTGGCGAGGAAGGCAGTGCCGATGCGAACGCCGTGCACGGGTCCGCGCACGGTCATGGCGCAGCGGCTGCGAAGCCGCGCCGCGCGGTGCAGGATCCGAAGCACGTGATGCTGGTGGTCGCGCACAGCGAACGTGGCGCGCTCGACGATCATTCGCGGCAGGCAATCGCTGCCGCCGCGCTGCTTGCCGATGCGCAGACCGAAGTCGCACTGCTCGCGTTCGGCGAACTGAAGGACGACGCGGCCGAACTGGGCGTCGACAAGCTGCTGGAACTCGCCGGTTTCGATCGCCGTGCGTTCGACCCTGAAAGCGAATTGCAAGCGCTGCAGGCCTGCGTGGCGGCACTCGCGCCGAAACACGTGTTCGTGCCCGACAACGCGACGGGCGACGGCGATCTTGGCCGGCGTTATGCCGCGGCCGCCGGTGCGAGCGTCGCGACGCACGTCGTCGAGATCGACGCGAAGCATGTCGGCGCGTATGCGCAGGCCGGGCGCGCGTTTGCCACCCGAGCACTGCCCGACGTGATCCTGCTCGCGCAGAACGCGGTCGACGCGAAGCTGCCGTTCGTCGGCGCAGGTGAGCGTCTGGCCGCCGACTTCATCCGGCCGGCCCACGACGCAGCGCAGCCGTACCGCGATCTCGGCCTCGACGAAATCGACGCGGCGCAGGTCGCGCTTGAGGAAGCCGATTTCATCGTGTCGGCCGGCAACGGTGTGTCCGACATCGGCGCGTTCGAGCGGCTGGCCGGTGCGTTCGGCGCGGCGATCGGCGCGAGCCGCGTCGCGGTCGACAACGGCCACTTCACGCGCGACAAGCAAGTCGGCGCAACCGGCAAGACGGTCGAAGCGAGCGTGTACATCGCGTTCGGCATCTCGGGCGCGGTGCAGCACCTGCAGGGGATCAAGGACTGCCGCCACGTGATCGCGGTGAACCTCGACGGCAGCGCACCGATCGCGAAGCGCGCGAACCTGACGGTGGTGGGCGACGCGCAAGGCACGATTGTCGCGCTGATCGAACAGGTGCAGGCCGCGCGCGCCGCGCGTGGCGAATCGCCGGCCGCGGTCGGCACCCGTGAACCGGAAGGAGTTGCCGCATGAACGCCCCCCGTCCCTTGCAACGCATTGCGGTGCTCGTGTCCGTCGGCCGCCATCCGGTCAGCGGCGTCGCGCGCTACAGCCGCAACGACGCGGCCGCGCTCGAAACCGGCCGCCAGCTTGCGGAGCGGCATCGCGCGAAGCTCGATGTGATCCATGCCGGCGACCCCGCGAATGCGGCGCTGGCCGAATATCTCGCGCTCGGCGCACGGGAGGTCGAGGTGCTGGCCTGTCGCGACGGCGACGATGCCGTGCATGCGCTCGCCGCGCGCGTCGAGGACTACGACCTCGTGCTGACCGGCACGCGCGCCGAGGGCGCGTACGACACCGGCATGCTGCCGTATCGCATCGCCGCGACGCTCGGCTATCCGCTGGTCGGCTCGGCCGTCGACGTGACGGTCGAAGGCGGTCGCGTGGCCGTCCGGCAATTTTTGCCGAAAGGGCTGCGGCGGCGCGTCGATGCGGCGCTGCCGGCCGTCGTCGCCGTCCATCCGCTCGCCAATGCCGAGCCGCGCTATGCGTATGCGCGGCTGCGTGCCGGCGCGATCCGGCCCGCGCTCGCGGCGCCCGGCGCGGATGCCGATGCGGCCGCGTGGACGGTCGGTCCGATCGAGCGTAAACCCGTAAAACTGGTCGCCGCCGAGAAGCGCTCCGGGCATGCCCGGATGCTGTCCGCGACGACGACCGAAAGCCGTGGCGGCAACGTCGTAAATGAAGGGAGTTCGGTCGAAAAAGCACAAGTGATCCTCGCGTATTTGCGCGAGCATCAGCTCATCGACTACTGATTTTGATGCCTGTCGGCAAGAACCCAGGGATGCAAGGAATCCGGAGCAAACGATGAAAGTATCGGCAGACATTCGTGCATTGATCGAGCGGCGCAAGGAAGGGCACAGCCTCGACGCACCGTTCTACACGAGCGAGGACATCTTCGCGCTCGACATGGAGGCGATTTTCCGCCAGCACTGGATCCAGGTGGCGATCGAACCGGACATTCCGGAGCCGGGCGACTACGTGACCGTGGAACTGGGGAACGATTCGATCCTGATCGTGCGCGACGACGACATGGCGATCCGCGCGTTCCACAACGTGTGCCGTCACCGCGGTGCGCGCCTGTGCAACGAAGACAAGGGCTCGGTCGGCAACATCGTGTGCCCGTACCACAGCTGGACCTACAACCTGACGGGCCAGCTGATGTTCGCCGAGCACATGGGCGAGAAGTTCGATCGCTGCAAGCACAGCCTGAAGTCGGTGCACGTCGAGAACCTCGCGGGCCTGATCTTCATCTGCCTCGCCGACGAGCCGCCCGCCGACTTCGCGCAGCTGCGCGCCGAGATGGAGCCGTACCTGCTGCCGCACGATCTGCCGAACACGAAGATCGCCGCGCAGATCGACATCATCGAGGAAGGCAACTGGAAGCTCACGATGGAGAACAACCGCGAGTGCTATCACTGCGTCGCGAACCATCCCGAGCTCACCATCTCGCTGTACGAATACGGTTTCGGCTACCAGCGCTCCGACGCCAACGCCGAAGGCATGGATGCGTTCGCGGAAACATGCGTGCGACGCGGGAAGGAGTGGGCCGAAATGGGCCTGCCGTCCGAAGAGATCGAAAAGCTGCTCGACGTGACGGGTTTCCGCACGCAGCGCCTGCCGCTCGATCGCCACGGCGAATCGCAGACGCTCGATGCGAAGGTCGCGTCGAAGAAGTTGCTCGGCGGCTTCGACAAGGCCGACCTCGGCGGCCTGTCGTTCTGGACGCAGCCGAACTCGTGGCATCACTTCATGAGCGATCACATCGTGACGTTCTCGGTGATCCCGCTGTCGGCCGGCAAGACGCTCGTGCGCACGAAGTGGCTCGTGCACAAGGACGCGAAGGAAGGCATCGATTACGACGTGAAGAACCTCACGGCCGTGTGGAACGCGACCAACGACCAGGATCGCGCGCTCGTCGAATTCTCGCAGCGCGGCGCGACCAGCAGCGCGTACGAGCCGGGCCCGTATTCGCCGTTCACGGAAGGTCTCGTCGAAAAATTCTCGGCCTGGTACATCGGCCGACTCGCCGAAAAAACCGGCGAATAGCACCCAGCAGCGTAAAGCGGAGTCACTGATGAAACAACCCCCACGCTCACTTTGCTCGCTGCCCCCCGAGGGGGCGGCCAACCTCCTTGGGGCGGCCCGGCGGAGGTTGTCATGATGCGAGATGCGGCCAACTTCGAGCCGACGGACAGCCGGGTGACGCGCCCGGCGTTCTGGAATGGCCTTCCCGAGCGCTGGACGAGCGACGTCGAGGAAACGCTGGTGTGCTGCCACGTGCGGCAGGAAACGCACGACGTGAAGAGTTTCTTCTTCCGTTCGCCGCAGGGCCGCTCGTTCTCGTTCGAGCCCGGGCAGTTCCTCACGCTCGAGCTCGACATCGACGGCGAAACGATCAACCGCTGCTACACGATCTCGTCGTCGCCGGCGCGGCCGCACACGGTGTCGATTACCGTGAAGCGCGTGCCGGGCGGCAAGGTGTCGAACTGGCTGCACGACAACCTGCAGCCGGGTGCACCGGTGCGCGTGCTCGGACCGGCCGGCGAATTCACGTGTGCACGGCATCCGGCGCGCAAGTACCTGTTCCTGTCGGCCGGCTCGGGTGTCACGCCGCTGATGTCGATGAGCCGTGCGCACCATGATCTCGCGGAAGATCGCGACATCCTGTTCGTGCACAGCGCGCGCACGCCGGACGACATCATCTTCGCGCGCGAGCTCGACCTGATCGCGTCGAACCACACGAACTTCCGCACGTCGTTCGTCGTCGAGCGCGTCGGTGCGCGCACCAACTGGCCGGGCGTCACGGGCTTCCTGACGCTGCCGCTGCTGAAGCTGATCGCACCGGATTTCATGGAGCGCGAAATCTTTACGTGCGGCCCCGCGCCGTACATGAAGGCCGTGCGCGACCTGCTCGACGAAGCCGGCTTCGAGCGCAAGCAGTATCACGAGGAGAGCTTCTCGTTCGAAACGCTCGCGCAAACCGCAAGCGACGAGCTGCTCGCCGATCTCGCCCCGCCGGCCGAAGGCGCCGACACCGACACGAAGCAGTACACGGTCAGCTTTGCCAAGAGCAATCGCGAGATTTCGTGCGGCTCGGAGCAGCACGTGCTGGATGCGGCGCGCCAGTCGGGTGTGCGGCTGCCGGCCTCGTGCACACAGGGCATGTGTGGCACCTGCAAGGTGAAGCTCGTGTCGGGGCAGGTGGAAATGAAGCACAACGGCGGTATCCGCCAGCGCGAGATCGATCAGGGGATGGTGCTGCTGTGCTGCAGCAAGCCGCTGTCGGATCTCGTGATCGACAAGTAGTCGCAACACGCCATCGGCGGTCCGGACGCGTCGCGCCCGGACAAGCATCCGTCGGAAAACAACGATACCGCGGATTTGTGGTTGAAGAACCTAGAGAGACAACGCGCGCAGGCGCATATCAAGGAGATCGACCATGAAGCTGTTCGGAAAACTGTTGTGGACCGGCGCACTGTCGGCAATGGTGGCGCTGAGCGCGTCGGCACTCGCCGATACGAAGCCCACGCTGAAGATCGGCTACGTCGAAGGCTGGGACGACAGCGTGGCGACGTCGAACGTCGCAGCGCGCGTGATCGAGAAGAAGCTCGGTTACCAGGTTCAGCTCGTGCCGGTGGCCGCCGGGATCATGTGGCAGGGTGTTGCGCGCGGGGATCTCGACGCCACGCTGTCGGCATGGCTGCCGGTCACGCACGGCTCGTACTGGGGTGAATACAAGACGAAGGTCGTCGATCTCGGCGCGAACTTTCCCGACGCGAAGATCGGCCTGATCGTCCCCGATTACGTGAAGGCGAAGAGCATCGACGATCTGAACGCGGAAAAGAGTGACTTCAGCGGCCGCATCGTCGGCATCGACGCGGGCGCGGGGGTGATGCGCAAGACCGACGATGCGATCAAGAGCTACGGCCTGAACTACACGCTGATGCCGAGTTCGGGCGGTGCGATGACGGCCGAGCTGGCGCGCTCCGTCGGTTCGAACAAGCCGGTCATCGTGACGGGCTGGGCGCCGCACTGGATGTTCGCGAAGTGGAAGCTGCGCTTCCTCGAGGATCCGAAGAAGGTGTTCGGTGGCGCGGAGCACGTCGACAGCGTCGTGAATCCGGGGCTCGAAACGAAGGCGAAGCCGGTGGTCGCCTTCCTGAAGAAATTCCAGTGGAAGCCGGGTGAAATCGACAGCGTGATGCTGGCGATCCAGAACGGCTCGAAGCCGGAAGCGGCCGCCGATGCGTGGATCGCCGCGCACGCGGATCGCGTGAATGCGTGGACGGAAGGCGTGCAGTAAGCCGGCGATGAATCGCCTCGATAAATAGATAAAGAGACAGTCCGGGAAGAGTCGGTAGTAATGCGAAATAATCGTACTGCGACACGGCTCTATCCCGGAATTATTTTTTTGATTCTGCAAAAAAGTGCGTAAGTTGTTACACTAGCGCCCTTGTGCGGAGTCATCACAGGAGGAATTGGATGAGTCAGGCAGGACTGCGTGCGAACCGCACCAGTGATGTTGAGGCAACCATCTCACATGATTCGACGGGCCACACGCTGCATCGTGGCCTGACTTGGAAAGACGCTTTTTGGGTGACGAGCGGCGTGCCGGCTGGCGTGCTGTTCACGATCGGCGGCGTATGCGCGACGATCGGCCAGCCCGCGTGGGCGATCTGGATCGCCGCGATCACGATGGGGCTGGTTCAAAGCGCGACTTATGCGGAAATATCGGGGCTATTTCCCCATAAATCGGGCGGCGCGTCCGTGTACGGCGCGATCGGCTGGGTCCGTTACAGCAAGCTGATCGCCCCGGTTTCCGTGTGGTGCAACTGGCTCGCGTGGTCGCCGATGCTCGCGCTCGGCTGCGGCCTCGCGGCGAGCTATGCGCTCACGAGTCTCTTTCCCGCCGACGCGGCGGTGCTGCACTGGCAGCTCAAGGTTGCGGATCTCGGGTTCATCAAGCCGGGTCTGTCCCTGCGGATCAATGCGACGTTCATCATCGCGACGATCCTGCTTCTCATTACGTTCAAGCTTCAGCATAGCGGTGCATCGAAGGCTGCGCGCACGCAGCGCATTCTCGGCATCGCGTCGCTTACGCCGCTGTTGATCGTCGGCATCGTGCCGTTCATCACGGGCGACGTACCGATGTCGAACCTGCTCCCGCTGCTGCCGCTCGGTCACGACGCGCATGGCAATCTCACGGCCGCGACGTTCGGCTCGTGGAACGGGCAGGGCGTCACGATGGCGCTCGGCGCGATGTTCATGGCCGGCTGGGCGTCGTACGGCTTCGAGACGGCTGTCTGCTACACGCGTGAATTCCGCGATCCGCGTCGCGATACCGCCAAGGCGATCTTCTGGTCGGGCGCACTGTGTCTCGTCGTGATGACGCTCGTGCCGTTGGCGTTCCAGGGCGCGCTCGGCACGCAGGCGATGCTCGATCCGTCGATCGGCGACGGCACCGGCGTCGCGGCTGCGATGGCGAAGATCGTCGGCGGCGGCGCATGGGTCGCGAATGCGGTCGTCGTGATGCTGATGCTGTCGATCCTGCTGATCGTGATGACGTCGATGATGGGCTCGTCGCGCACGCTGTACCAGGCGTCGGTCGACGGCTGGTTGCCCAAGTACCTGTCGCACGTGAACGAGCACGGCTCGCCCACGCGCGCGATGTGGACCGATCTCGGCTTCAACCTCGTGTTGCTGATGATGTCGGACTACATGACGGTGCTGTCGATCTCGAACGTCTGCTACATGCTGTTCGTATTCCTGAATCTTCAGTCGGGCTGGATCCACCGGATGGATCGCGGCAACTGGGATCGGCCGTTCCGCTGCCCGACGTGGCTGCTCGTCGGCGGTTCCATCTGCGGCTACGCGAACCTCGTGTATGTCGGCGCGGGTGCGAACCTGCAGGGCGACGGCACGCTGCGCAACGGGCTGATCGCGATGCTGCTGATCGTGCCGGTGTTCCTGTTCCGCCACTACTGGCAGGATCGCGGCCGCTTCCCCGCGCAGATGCAGCGCGATATGGAACTGGAAGTGCCGAAGCGTGCGATGTGGCTGAACCTGATGCCTTACGTTGCGCTGATCGGTGCAGGGCTGACGATTTGGTTGTCGTATTACTTTGCTTGGGTGAAATGAGCACATAGCCCTTGCTCGTCGCGTGATGACCCCGGAAACCGCACACGGGGTCGTTGCGCGGCGCCGCACGTCGGGTAAAGGCGATGCCGCCCAGGCATGCCGTCACTGTTCTGGCGCCGTTTTCTCGGCGCCATTTTCTTTTTGTCTCGCCTGTTTCCTCCTTGCCGGCTCGGACTGACGTTCGGATTCTGAAACGTCTTGCGCTTGAGCTACACTTCCACTCCGACGTGATATCCCCTAGAGTTACGGCGCCTCGGGCCGACGGCCTGCCGGGGCGGAACCTGAGACGAAAAGGAATAAAAAATGAGTTTTGCTCCGAATGGCGGCCTGCCGGGCGGCCTCGGCGGCAGCCCTTTGGGTTCGTTGAGCGCGCTCGGCGGCCTGATCGGGCCTGCGGCATCGACTATCGCAGGAAACCTGGGGCCCCTAGCCGGCGTAGCCGGCCATATCGACACGGTCCAGCGTGCGCTGCAACTCGCGCAAACAGGCTTCTCCCTGATGGAGAAAACGCCCACCGCGGTCGCCCAGGCATTGAACGACGCCGCCGGCGGTGTCGCGCGCCTGACCCAGCTCAACCGCTACGCGACGATCGAGACGCCGCTCGGGCCCGATGTCCTGCTGGTCAGTGCGGCGATCGTTGACGAGTATGTGAATCGGTTGCCGGAGATCCATCTGGATCTGCTCTCGCACCGTCACAGTCTTACGCCGGAGCAATTGATCGGGCAGCAGGTGCGGCTCAAGTTCGATCAACAGTCGCGGATGCTGTCGCTGGAACGATTGACCGCGTCGAATGCCGGAGAAGCGTCTCGCTACTTCGACGGTTACGTGTCGTCGTTCGATCGCGTCGGCAATCCCGGCAAGGTGACGCAATACCAGATGACCGTGGTGCCATGGTTCTGGTTTCTGACGCGCTCGACCGACTGCCGGATCTTCCAGAACAAGACCGCGCAGGACATCCTGCGCGAGATTTTCCAGGAACACGGCTTCGCGGATTTCACGTTCGATCTTCACACCGAGCAAAAGCCGCTCGAGTACGTGGTGATGTACCAGGAGTCCTACTTCAATTTCTGCGCGCGCCTGATGGAGCAGGAAGGCCTGGTCTGGACACACCGTTATGAGAAGGACAAGCACGTCCTCGTGATCGGGGACGGCAATCTCGTCTTCCGGCCGATTGACGGCCTCGCGTCGATGCCGTTCTCGAGCACCGAATCGAGCGAACTCAACGGGATCGACCGGCTCGACGAGGGGCGGCGTTTCGGCGTCGGCAAGATTACCTACCAGGATTTCAATCATCATCAGCCTTCGTCGCCACTGATGCGGGTCGAGGCCGGCCCGCAGAATCTCGATCATGCGAGGCTCTCGTCCACCGAACGGTTCGAGCACCAGTCGCTCTACGATCACGGCGACGACGGCAATCGCTACGCACGTTATGCGATGGAGGCAGAAGAGGCCATTTCGCATCGCTATCTCGGTAGCGGCTACGCATGGAAGATGACCACGTCGGGCCAGGTCAAGGTCGTCGATCATCCGGTGCAGACGAACAATCAGGACTACGCGATCCTGCATGTGCGGCACGAGGCGGTGAACGATTACACGCAGAATGCTGCACAGTTGCCGTACCGAAACAGCTTCGTGCTGTTGCCGATGAAGATTCCGTTTCGCGCGCCACGCATGACGCCGAAGCCGGTGATTCACGGTACGCAGTCCGCGATAGTCGTCGGCCCGAAGGGCGAGCAGATCCATACGAACGGGAGCTGCGTCAAGCTGCATTTCCTGTGGGACCGCCGCGGCAAGCGCGATGGGTCGGATTCCATGTGGATTCGTGTATCGCAGCCCTGGGCCGGCGATGGCTGGGGCGCGGCCGCCATTCCGCGGATGGGTCAGGAAGTGATCGTCGCATTCAATCAGGGCGACCCGGACAATCCGGTGATCGTCGGCCGCATGTTCAACGGGGAGCAGGGCAATCCTTACCATGGCGCGGCGGGCCAGACCATGGGGATCAAGAGCCAGACGCACAAGGGCGAAGGCTCGAACGAGCTGCTGATGAGCGATGTGGCCGGCGCGCAGATGCTGTACATGCATGCGCAGAAGGACATGAACGTCGTCGTCGAGGATGCGCAGATCAACACGGTGCTCAAGGGCGACCGGACCGTCCAGGTCGGGAAGGGCAACCAGGCGACGACGGTGTCGGTCGGCAACCTGACGGATGTGGTGTCGCAAGGCAATACGCTCCATCAGACCCCGCAGGGCGTGCACACGATCGAGGCGAAGGAGCTGTGGATCAAGATCGGCGGCAACGGCGGCACGCGGATCCACATGACGGCAGACACGATCGACATCTACAAGGGCGATTCGGTGATCCATCTCGATACGGCGAACATCAGCATCCAGGCGTCGCGTACCGACATCAATCCGAAGAACGGCTGATACTGAACAGGACAACAACACATGTACCAGATGCATGAGGGCACGCTGGCGCTGCCGGTCGAGTGGCAAGACAAGACGATGAACGTATTTGTGTCGGCAGCGACCGGCACCGAGGGTGTCAGCCTGGTGATTACGCGCGAGCGGCTGCCTTGGGGGATGAAGTTCGACGAGTACGTGGCGAGCGAGATTCGCAAGATGGCGAAGAAGGTGCCCGAATACGCGGAAGTGTCGAGTGTGAAGGCGACCGTCTCGGGTCGCGACGCACACGTTCATGAATTCACGTGGACCAACAACAACGCGTCGATTCATCAGCAATTGACGATGGTCGAGTACGGACAGGTCGCGATGATGCTGACCTTCACCGCGCCGGGTGCGCTGAGCGACACGCAGCGTGAGCAGGTCAGTGCGGTGATCCAGAGCCTGCAGTTGCGCGCCCCGAACTGACGGACTCCTGACCATGTCGGACACGCCTGTATACGACGAGCCGAGCGGTAGCGCTGCGGAGCGCATGGAGCGCCTCGGTCATCTGGAGGATGGCGAGGCGGCCAAGGCTGCCGATCAGCCGTTCTACGAGAACGTCAACAATGTCATGCTCGGCGGCGACATCGGCTGGGCGACGGCCAGCGTCCTCGATGCGGGGATTACCGCTGGCGCATCGGGGTCGGCGATTGGCGGTGCGCTCGCGGTCGAACTCGCGCCCGTCGCGATCGCGATCGGCGGCGCGTGGGCACTGGACAAGCTCGGTGTCACGGACGCGATGTCGCGGGGATTCGTGTGGGTGGGCGACGAGCTCGGTCTCACGATCGGCCATGGCGATCCGCATCCTGCCTGTGTAGGCGATGCGGTTGCCCATTCGATGGGCGCATGGGGTCTTTTCGGCGGCATGCTGGTGGGCGTCGCGGTCGGGGCGATCGTCGCTGCGGCGGTGGTGGCAACGGTCGCGACCGGTGGGCTGGCGGGCGCCGTGATCGTCGGCGCGTGCATGGCGGGCGGCCTCAGTCTCGGCAGTGCGCTGGCGTCTGCCAGCCAGCAGATGGGCAGCGATTGCGGACAGATCATGAGCGGCTCGCACGACGTGTACTTCGAGGGCCGCCAGGTTGCGCGCGTCACCGATCTCGTCAAGTGCGACCAGCACTCGGGCGTGCCGCAACCGCTCGTCGAAGGCAGCCGAACCGTGTTCGTGAACGACCTGCCGCTTGTGCGGATCGGCCACGAAACGCACTGCAGCGCGAAGGTCAATGCAGGTCGCAAAAGTATCTGGATCGACAAGACGACTGCGCAGTATGGTCCGAAAAATCCCGAGCTGACGGCCGCCGAGGAATTCTGGGCGAGCTTGCTCGGTGCGCTGGCCGGCGGCGCAGTCGGGCGGACCATCGGCAAGGGATTCAAGCCGAAATCGACCGAATCGGCCGAGCAGAGCGGCGTCAAGGATTCGCAGAGCAAGTGCGTGAACGACCCGGTCGATGTGGTGACCGGCGAAGTGCTGGAGATGCGCGTTGACCTGGCGATTCCGGGCGTGTTGCCGCTGGAGCTCAAGCGGCGCTACCGGACCCGATCGGACGATCGCGGGATGCTTGGGCACCGCTGGTCGGACAACTGGTCGCAACGTCTGACGATCGAGGGCGACCGGTTCGTGCACTTCCACGACGGCGCGGGGTTGGTGACCGGCTTCGATGCGCCCGGCATGGCACTCGACGGCATCAACTTGCGCGAGCCGCGTTACCAACTCGTCGGCAGTCGTGGCGAGCCGCGTATCGTGGATCGGGATACGCGCCAGATCCGCACCTTCTCGCCGCTCGTCGCCGGGCACGCGTCGCGCGTCGAACGGATCGAGGATCTCGACGGCAACGCGATCGTCTTTTCATACGATGCGGCCGGCCGCTTGAGTGATCTGTCGCATTCGGACGGCTATCGGCTTGCGGTCGAGTATCACGGCCGCGAGATGCATCCCGCGCGAATCGTTCTGCATGAGACCGATGGCGCAACGCGGACGCTGGTCGACTATGACTACCGCAATGGGATGCTGGCCGACGTGGCAAGCTTCCAGTTCGGTCGGTTCCAGTACGATTACGACGAACACGGCTGGATGACGCAGTGGCGAGACACCGACCAGACCGTCGTGTGCTATCGGTACGACGCTGTCGGGCGCGTGCTCGAAACCGGCACGCGACAGGGCTACCATACCGGGCGGTTCGTCTATGAGCCTGGTCGGACCCGGATGATCGACGCGGACGGCGAGTGGGTTTTCGACTACGGCGACGACGGCCTCGTGACCGCCGAAACCGATCCGCTCGGCCACTGTACGCGCTCCCGGTGGGAGCTCGGTCGGCTGATGTCCCAGATTGACCCGGCCGGGCAGCATACCGACTACGGTTACGACGCTCGGGGCCAGTTGATTTCGATGGTCGAGCGTTCGGGGCGGACCATCGGCCTCGCATACGACGATGCGCAGTTGCTCGTGGGCGCGACTTTGCCGAGCGGCGGTCGAATCAGATTCGAATACGACTATCTGCGCCGGCCGACCGCGCGTACCGAGCCCGACGGCACCCGGACGACGTATCGCTATGGCTCGCGCGGCGAACTGCTGCGGGTGGTACAGGGCGATCGCGAGACGCGCCTCGATTACGACGACCGGCTGCGGCTGACCGACATCGAACTACCGAGCGGCGCACGCTTCAAGCGCAAGGTCGACGTACTGGGCCGCATCCTGGAGGAGCTCGCGCCTGAAGGGCACGTGACCCGCTTCGACTACGCGGCAGGCGCCGACAATCCACGCGGCATGCTGCGTGCGGTCACGCGCGCGGACGGATCGGTGACGCGGGTGCGCTACAACAGCGAGGGCTTGCCTGTCGAATGGATTGACCCGCTCGGGCGCGCCGTTCGGCGAACCTATGGGCCGTTCGATCTGTTGACCGAATCGGTCGACGCCGCCGGTCACACGACCCGTTTCGAGTACGACCACGCGACCCGCTTGACCAAGGTCGTCAATCCTCTGGGCGAGTGCCATGCCTACCGTTACGACGCGGGCGGCCGCCTCGTAGCCGAGGTCGACTGGGGCGGGCGCGAGACCCGATACGAACGCGATGCCGCTGGCCGTCTGATCGCGAAGACCTTGCCCGATGGCGGACAGTGGCGCTACGCGTACGACGTGCACGACAGGATCGTCGAAGTCGACGCCGGCGACGTGAAGCTCGGCTACCGCTACGACGCGCTCGGACGGTTGTCGTCGGCTGAAGTGCTCGGCGAGCAGCCGCACGTCACGCGCTTCGCGTACGACATGAGTGGCCGCCTGATCGGCGAGGATCAGCATGGCGAACTCTTGCGGCACGTGTATGACGCCGACGGGCGCCGCAGCCTGCGGGTCACGCCGCAGCGCGAGACGGCCTATGCGTATGATGCGCTTGGCGCGCTGACGCAGGTGGGCGGGCTGGCGATCCTGCGCGATGGCATGGGGCGCGACATCGGTCGACAGGCCGGCGATTTCGTGGCGCAGCAGCAGTACGATGTGCTCGGCCGCATCAGCCGGCAAATCGCGGGGCCGGCGGCGATGTTCGATGCGTTGGCGTCCGATCCGGTCCGTGCGCTGGAGCAACTGAGTAGGCAGACCTATCAGTACGACGTGGCGGGCCAGCTCGAACGGGTCGACACCAACACGGACGCGTTCACGTATCGACGCGACGTGCGTGGGCAAGTCGTCGCGGCGGAAAGTCTGCTGAAACCTGCGGAACATTTCCGCTACGACGCTGCGATGAACATCGCGGCGCACGGGTTGCAGGCACCCGTGGACAGTCACCACTACGCGCCCGGCGGTTTGCCGGAGCGGGTCGGTCATGCACGCTACCGGTACGACGCGCGGGGCCGGACGATCGAGAAGACCGTCGAACAACCGGGGTTCCGTCCGAAGACGTGGCTGTATACGTGGGACGGGCTGAACCGGCTCGTCAAGGTCGTGACACCCGAACGCGGTGTCTGGGTCTATCGCTACGATGCGTTCGACCGTCGCGTCGAGAAGCGGCAGGTGGGTGGTCACCAGGCGGTGAAATTTCTGTGGGATGGCCCGACGCTGGCCGAGCGCTGGGTAGAGCGGCGCGACGGAACGACCGGCCAGGCGGTGACATGGCACATCGAACCCGGCAGCTTTTCGCCGCTTGCGCAGGAGACCGATCTCGGGCTGTATCCGGTACTGACTGATCAGGTCGGTTTGCCGACAGCCGTGTTTGACGAGCAGGGCAAGCCCGTATGGCAGGCCGCGTATTCGCTGTGGGGGAAGCTGCTGCCCGCGAAACAAGCCGCGAACGATGCGTGCGGTGCGGAAATCGATACGACGCTGCGTTTTCCGGGGCAGTGGGCCGACGACGAGAGCGGGCTGAGCTACAACCTGAATCGATATTACGATCCGGATTCCGGTCAGTATCTCAGCATCGATCCGATCGGGCTTGCCGGAGGCATTCGTACCCACAGCTACGTACCCGATACGCAGAGCCAGTTCGATCCATTGGGTCTCGCGGTCTGCCCGCTGCGGTACGAGCGGTACAAGGCGTTCCGTGACGCCGGGTTTTCTGCGGAGGATGCCGCGAAGCTGTCGAAGGGGATGCACGAGGGATATTTCGCATCGCTCATGGGCAAGAACGGGCCAAGATATTTCGACAAACCAGGCGCGACGCTTGGCGCACCGGGCGGCCTGACGTGGCTTGCGCCAGCGGAGGACTATGCGGGTGTCGCGACACGCGCGGATGCCGTGACCGGGACAGGACATGCACCAGGCGTTCTGGAATCCTACATGAAAGGGGACCCGATCTACGGGATCGCCGTGCCGAAGGACGCGGTGGACGTCAGGCCGCCACTGTCGACCGACAGCGGTGCAAACCGCCATTGGCGTCCGGGTGGGTTCACAGGCGTCGAGAACTCGAAGACCGGCGAGTGGACCAGCAGCGGTGTCCGTGAAGTGGTGACGCAGGGCGGCAAGCCAGTGCCGCCTGGATCGGTATTCTTTGAGATGAACGCGGACGGGAGCTGGACTCCCATCAGGAGATATTAATGTCGTGCCCCAAATGTCTGAAGTTTCCCGTACCTACGTCGAATTACGAGGAGATCGCGGTGAACGAAACCATGCAATCCGAACTTTATCGATGCCTCACCTGTGGCCAGTTGATCAAGACGATTGCGCTCGATCACGGGGTTTACTACCTGTCGCCGGAAGAAGCGCGCGAGCAGTTTCCCGGATTTGATCCGTCGAAATACTGACACGGGGTCGCGTTCGACGGGGGGGCGTTGCGACACGTGGAGATTGATGCTCGGCCCACAGTCTGCCCCCTTTGCCAGTACGCCGAACGCGCGCGGCATGCGCCGCGCGAGTCCCGCTTCATCAGGTGTTACGAAAACACCACCGTCCGATCGCCGTTCAGAAACACCCGCCGCTCGATGAATGCCTTCACGGCGCGCGCGAGCGTGAGCGATTCGACATCACGCCCCACCGCGAGCAGCTGCTCGGGGCGCAGTGCATGATCGACGCGCTCGACGACCTGCTCGATGATCGGGCCTTCGTCGAGATCGTCGGTGACGAAGTGCGCGGTCGCACCGATCAGCTTCACGCCGCGCGCATGCGCCTGGTGATACGGCTTCGCACCCTTGAACCCCGGCAGGAACGAATGATGGATGTTGATCGCGCGGTTCGCGAGCTTCGCGCTCGTCTCCTGCGACAGCACCTGCATGTAGCGTGCGAGGATCACGAGCTCGGCACCGCTCGATTCGAAGAAGTCGAGCCACTGCGCTTCCTGCTGCGCCTTCGTATCGGCCGTGATCGGGAAGTGGCGGAACGGCAGCCCGTGCTGTGCGGCCAGCGGCTCGAAGTCGGGATGGTTCGACACGATGCCGACGATGTCCATCTTCAGCTCGCCCATCCGCCAGCGGAACAGCAGGTCCGCGAGGCAGTGCTCGAGCTTCGACACCATGATCAGCACCTTCGGCCGTGCGTTCACGTCGTGGATGGCCCACTGCATGTCGCCCTGCTCGCCGCCGAGGCTGGACGCGATCGGCGCGAATTCGTGGCGCAGTGCATCGATCTGCAGCGTTTCATCCGTCGGATGAAAGACGCAGCGCACGAAGAAGCGGTTGCTGAGATCGTCGTCGAACACGTTCAGCGCATCGACATAGCAGCGATGGCGATCGAGAAAGCCGACGACGGCGGCGACCTGGCCGGCCGCGCTCGGGCACGACAGTGTCAGGACGAATTGATCGGGGCGGTGCTCGGCGGTCATGAGACTCCTCGGATGGCATGGGCGCACGGCCGTGCGGCGGCGCACGAAGGCGCCGCGCCGCGCGGGTAGCGGGAGGCTCAAGTAAATCAGGACGATTTTGGGGCGGATAGAACCAACGCGCCGTGTGGCTGGTATCGGTGCGCCAGCGCGCGGGGCGGGCAGCGCCCGTCACGCGCTCGCGCAGGCGTCGAGCAGC
Source organism: Burkholderia sp. Ac-20384 (assembly GCF_017104605.1). Classification (NCBI taxonomy): domain Bacteria; kingdom Pseudomonadati; phylum Pseudomonadota; class Betaproteobacteria; order Burkholderiales; family Burkholderiaceae; genus Burkholderia; species Burkholderia sp. Ac-20384. The sequence continues at coordinate 32,601 of NZ_JAAGPE010000068.1, forward strand.
CAGCGCCGGAACACGTGGGTCGCGTCCGGTTCGGGCCGCTGCGGCGGCCGCACCAGAAAGTAGCCGCGCGACGTGACGACCGGCGCGTCGACGAGCTTCACGAGTTGTCCGGACGCGACGAGTTCGTCGACGAGCGGCGACCAGCCGAGTGCGACGCCTTCGCCGAGCAGCGCCGCATGGATCACAAGCGCGTAGCTGTTGAAGGTCACGCCGCGCGCGGCGGCCGCCGTATCGAGGCCGTGTGCGTCGAACCAGCCGGACCACGACAGCCAGCGCTCGGGGCGGGTCGGCTGCACGTGCAGCAGTGGCACGGCGAGCAGGTGCTCGGCCCGTGCGACGTGCGGATGAGCGTCGCGGAACGCGGGCGAGCAGACGGGCGTGACCGATTCCGGAAAGAGCCGTGCGGCGGTGCACGATGGCCAGTGGCCGTCGCCGAACAGGATCGCGATGTCGCCATGGTCGCGCTGTGCGTCGTAATCCTGTGACGTGACGACGCGCACGTCGACGTCCGGCATCACGCGCTTCAGCCCGGCCAGGCGCGGCATCAGCCAGTAGGTCGCGAAGCCGAAGTCGGTGACGATCGTGAGCGCGCCGTGCTCGCGGCGCGCACGCAGCGTCGCGGTTGCGCCGCGCAGCGTGTCGAGGCTCAGCCGCACCGCTTCGTACAGGCACTCGCCGTCGGCCGTCAGCGTGACGCCGCGCGGGCTGCGCTCGAACAGCGGCACGCCCAGTTCGGCCTCGAGCTGGAACACCTGCTGGCTCACGGCCGGCTGGGTGGAGCCGAGCTCGCGCGCGGCGGCCGTGAAGCTCGCGAGCCGGGCGGCCGATTCGAACGCGCGCAGCGCCTGCATCGACGGTAACGGTTCGGATTTCGACATAAGTCTCTCTAATGGCCCCATAAGGGCCGGACGCCTACCCGCGCGAATTCGGGCGGGCGATAGTGCTTCGGACGGTGCAATACCTGCGCTTCTCGGCCCGCTTCAACGCCTTCGTCACGGCCGCTGCGCAACGTATTCCGCGATTCTAGCCAGCGCGGCCCGCCCGCGCGGCACTTTCGTCGAGCCGCTTCCGTCATGCCGGACGTCTCGCTGCGCGAGCGGCGCGCCGTTCCATTCGAACACCGTTTTCCCCACGACAGCCGATGACGAACCCGACACCCAACATCCTGATCCTGATGGCCGACCAGCTCACGCCGTTCGCGCTGCCGGCCTACGGCAATCGCGTCGCGCGCACGCCGACGCTGGACCGTCTCGCCGCGCAAGGCGTCGTATTCGACGCCGCATACTGCGCGAGCCCGCTGTGCGCGCCGTCGCGTTTCTCGCTGCTGACCGGCAAGCTGCCGTCGGGGATCGGCGCCTACGATAACGCCGCCGAATTGTCGGCGCAAACATTGACGTTCGCGCACTACCTGCGCGCGGGCGGCTACCGGACGATGCTGTCCGGCAAGATGCATTTCTGCGGGCCCGACCAGCTGCACGGCTTCGAGGAGCGGCTGACGACCGACATCTATCCGGCCGATTTCGGCTGGGTGCCCGACTGGGACAGCCCGACCGAGCGGCCGAGCTGGTATCACAACATGAGCTCGGTGCTGGAGGCCGGCCCGTGCGTGCGCACGAACCAGCTCGACTTCGACGACGAAGTCACGTTTGCCGCGAAGCAGAAGCTGTACGACGTCGCGCGCGAGCGTGCGGCCGGGCACGATGCGCGGCCGTTCTGCATGGTCGTGTCGCTGACCCATCCGCACGACCCGTATGCGATCACGCGCGAATACTGGGATCAATACAGCGACGACGAGATCGACATGCCGGCCGTGCGGCTCGAGGCAGCCGACAGCGACCCGCATTCGCAGCGGCTTCGCTTCGTCTGCGAGAACGACCGCACGCCGCCCACCGACGCGCAGATCCGCGCCGCGCGCCGTGCCTACTACGGCGCGACGTCCTACGTCGACGCACAGTTCGGCAGCGTGCTGGGCGCGCTCGAACAGTGCGGATTCGCCGACGATACGATCGTGATCGTCACGTCCGACCACGGCGACATGCTTGGGGAGCGCGGGCTCTGGTACAAGATGACGTTCTTCGAAGGCGGCTGCCGCGTGCCGCTGATCGTGCATGCGCCGGGCCGCTTCGATGCCGCGCGTGTGCGCGGGCCTGTATCGCACGTCGACCTGCTGCCGACGCTCGTCGACCTCGCCGGCGCCGCACCGGCCGGCGGCTGGCCTGACCCGGTCGATGGCGCGAGCCTCGTGCCGCACCTGCACGGCACGCCGGCGCACGACGTCGCGCTCGGCGAATACCTTGCGGAAGGCGCAGTTGCACCGGTCGTGATGATCCGCCGCGGCGACTGGAAGTACGTCCATTGCCCGGCCGATCCCGACCAGCTCTACAACCTCTCCGACGACCCGCGCGAGCTCACGAACCTCGCCGACACGCCGGAAGCGGCCGACGTGCTCGCCGCGTTCCGCGCGCAAGCCGCGCAGCGCTGGAACCTGCCCGAACTGGACCGGCAGGTGCGCGCGAGCCAACGGCGCAGGCGTTTCCATTACGCGGCGACGACGCAGGGCCGCATCCAGGCGTGGGACTGGCAGCCGTTCACCGACGCGAGCCAGCGCTACATGCGCAACCACATCGAGCTCGACACGCTCGAGGCGATGGCGCGGTTTCCGCGCGTCGGGCGCTGAGCGTCCCGCATCGCGATCACTGACGAACGACGGAGGAAGCGGACGATGGAACGGCAAGGCAATGCAGCAATCCGGATCGGCGCGGCGCTTGCCGCGGCCGCGTGCCTGATGACGACGCAGGCCGCGCACGCGGCCGACCCGCAGACGTGCGGCGACGTGAAGATGGCGGCGCCCGGCTGGACCGACATCGATGCGACGAACGCGATGGCGGGCGTCGTGCTGAAGGCGCTCGGCTACCGGCAGGACGTGGCAAACCTGTCGGTGCCGATCACGTACCAAGGGCTCAAGAAAGGGCAGGTCGACGTGTTCCTCGGCAACTGGATGCCCGCGCAGGCGCCGCTCGTGAAGCCGTTCGTCGACGAGAAATCGATCGACGTGCTGCACGCGAACCTGAGCGGTGCGAAGTTCACGCTCGCGGTGCCCGATTACGTGGCGGCTGCCGGCGTGCATACGTTCGCCGATCTCGCGCGCTATGCGGACCGCTTCGGCGGCAAGATCTACGGGATCGAGCCCGGCGCGCCCGCGAACCAGAACATCAAGCGGCTGCTGTCCGACCATGCGCTCGGTCCGGCGAACTGGTCGCTGGTCGAATCGAGCGAGACGGGCATGCTCACGCAGGTCGAGCGCGCGGTACGCGACAAGCGCTGGATCGTCTTTCTGGCGTGGGAGCCGCATCTGATGAACACGAAGTTCCATCTGACCTACCTGTCGGGCGGCGATGCGTATTTCGGCCCGAACTACGGCGGCGCGACGGTCAACACGGTCACGCGTGCCGGGTTCGCCGGCCAGTGTGCGAACCTCGCGCGGCTGTTCCGGCAGATGACGTTCTCCGTCGACGTCGAGAACCGGATGATTGCCGACATGCTCGACCACAAGACGTCACCCGCGCTCGCGGCGCAGCATGCGCTGAAGGCCGACCCGGCGCTGGTCGCCGGCTGGCTGGACGGCGTGACGACGGCAGCCGGCGCACCGGGCCTGCCGGCCGTGCGCGCGGCCCTCGACAGTCACTGATTCCCTCCCTCGCGGCGGCCGGTTTTGACCGTGCCGCCGTCTACGTGTTTTCCCGACCGGTCGCATCGTGACCATTTGGTGTCGCCTTCAGACGGGTGACCCGAAATATGGGTTTGTATTTTTCGCCAATGGCTGCGTTATTGCGGAAAACGAAATGCCGAAGCCAGCGGGCGTACTGAATTCGAATCCACCGGCGCATCGCGGCACGCGCCGGGACGAGGTTCTTTCCATCGAACGGTTCAGGGAGGGTGGTCGATAATGAAGCATACGAAAGTTGCCGTAGCCGCCGCGCTTGCATGCGCGGCCTGTGTACCTGCCATCGGGCATGCGCAGAGCAGTGTGACGCTGTACGGGATTCTCGACGCGGGCATCACGTACGTGAACAACACGGGCGGCTCGCACGTGGTCAAGTTCGACGACGGCGTCGCGTACGGGAACCGTTTCGGCCTCAAGGGCACGGAAGATCTCGGTGGCGGCCTGAAGGCCGTGTTCACCCTCGAGAGCGGCTTCCGCCTCGGCACCGGGCAGCTCGGCTTCGGCGGCTCGGAGTTCGGCCGCCAGGCGTATGTCGGCCTGCAGAACGACTGGGGCACGCTGTCATTCGGCAACCAGCTCGACATCACGAACGAACTCGTGTCGATCTACAACATCTCCGCGTGGGGCAGCGGCTATGCGATCCACCAGGGCGACTTCGACCGCTTCAACGGCGACCGCCTGCCGAACTCGGTGAAGTTCCTGTCGAACGATCTCAGCGGCTTCAAGTTCGGCGCGATGTACTCGTTCGGCAACGTCGCGGGCAACTTCCATCGCAACAGCGCATGGAGTGCGGGCGCGAGCTTCACGAAGGGCGACTTCTCGATCGGCGCCGCGTACACGCGCCTGAACAACCCGAACGGCATCTATGCGTTCGACCCGTACGCGATGATCGGCACGCACACGTTCCTCGGCCAGCAGACCGTCACCGTCGATCCGGCGACCGGCGCACGCACCGACCTGTTTGCGAACACGCCGATGGACGTCGACAGCCAGGGCACGTTCGGCATCGGCACGAGCTACACGATCGGCAAGCTGACGCTCGACGGCAACTTCTCGTACACGACGATCAAGGGCTTCGGTCAGTCGTCGCACATGCAGGTCTACGAAGGCGGCGGCTCGTACCAGTTCACGCCGGCGTTGAGCCTGATCGCCGGCTACCAGCACACGCGCTTCGAAGGCCATCACTGGAACCAGGGCACGGCGGGCCTGCATTACATGCTGTCGAAGCGCACGGACGTGTACCTCTCCGGCGATTACCTGCGCGCGTCGCAAGGTGTCGATGCGGTGATCGGCTACAGCTTCACGCCGTCGACGACGCAGACGCAGGCCGACGTGCGGATCGGGATGCGGCATTCGTTCTAAGCAGAGTTGTGTGGGGTAGTGACGTCTTCAGCGAGCGGTCTCTCTTTGGCGCGAACCCAGGTTCGCGCTTTTTTTTGACGGGTGTCAGCGGGCATGCGGCTCGTCCGGTTCAGTGCCGGTCGCCCGGCCATCACCCCGGGATCGGCACCGGGAATGGTCGCTCGACGGTATTGACCATTGCCGTCTATAGGCGCTAGCATCGTCCGCATGCTGAATCGCGCCCTGTCCCCCTCCTCGCTGGTCCGCGCATGTTGTCAGAACATGCCTGGGGGAAGTTGCGTCTAGCGAATTCGCTAAACATTCAAGCAATCGCCTTCCGGCCGCCTGTGATGCAAAACAGGCGGCCTTTTTGTTTTTGGGCCGACACTTTCGGGACGGAGAAACTCGATGCCGCTTGCGCTGTATGACACCTGGTCGCGTACCGTACGCCCCTTCACGCCAATCCGGGCCGGGCAGGCCGGCATGTATGGCTGCGGCCCCACGGTCTACGACGACGCCCACATCGGCAACCTGAGGACCTACGTGTTCGAGGATCTCCTGCGCCGCGTGCTGGAGCGCAACGGCTACGAGGTCCGGCACGTCGTCAATATCACCGATGTCGGCCACCTGACGTCGGATGCGGACGAAGGCGAAGACAAGATGGAGAAGGGCAGCCGTCGGACCGGCGAATCGGCATGGGCCATCGCCCGGCGCTACACGGAGGCGTTCGTCCGGGACTGGCACGCGCTCAACCTGCTCGAGCCGACGATCTGGTGCCGTGCCACCGATCACATCGCCGAACAGATCGCGTTCATCGAAACGCTCGACCGGGCCGGCTACGTTTATCGGACGGACGACGGCCTCTACTTCGACACCAGTCGGCAGGACGACTACGGTTACCTCGCGCGGCTGGACCGCGCGGGGTTGCAGGCGGGCAAGCGGGTGGCGCTGGGCGGGAAGCGGAGCATCACGGATTTTGCGTTGTGGAAGTTCAGCCCGGCCGACGTCCAGCGGCAAATGGAATGGGACAGCCCGTGGGGTCGCGGTTTTCCGGGCTGGCATATCGAGTGCTCGGCGATGTCGGCGAAGTATCTCGGGACGCTGTTCGATATCCATTGCGGCGGCGAGGATCATATCGCCGTGCATCACAGCAACGAGATCGCGCAGACGCGGGCGGCCCACGGCACGCAGCTCGCGAATTACTGGATGCACGGGCACTTCCTGACGCTCGACGTCCATACGAAGATGTCGAAGTCGAGCGGCGACTTCGTCCGTCTGCAGACCTTGCAGCGCCGCGGTGTCGATCCGCTCGCGTACCGCTACCTGTGCCTGACGGCCCATTACCGCAGCAAGCTGCATTTCACGTGGGAGTCGCTCGATGCGGCGCAAACCGCGCTGAATCGGCTTCGGCACCTCTATATCGGCTGGCCGGACGGCGGGCGCGTCGATGCGGATTTCGCTGCGCGATTCGATGCCGAAGTGAACGAGGACCTGAATCTGCCGAGGGCGCTCGCGGTGCTGTGGGATCTGGTCAGGAGCAACCTGCCGCCCGCCACCCTGAAAGCGACCGTGGACAGCTTCGACACCGTGCTGGGACTCGGTTTGCGCGAATGGAGGCCGGTTGCGGTCGATGTTCCGGAACACGTCCGTGTGTTGCTCGGTGAGCGAGCGCGCGCGAGGGCGGAGAAGGACTGGGCGCAAGCCGACCGGATCCGGGACGCGTTGAGCGACGAGGGCTGGAGAGTCGAGGATACGCCGGAAGGGCAACGTCTGTTCGGCACGGCAATGGGCTCAAGCGAGACTGACGTCCCGCCGCATTGAGGCTCGCGGCCGCGTGCATCCGAGGATAGGGGGGCGAGCGACCAACCGGCGGCCGCGGTCAACGCGGCCGCCGGAATCGTCAGCACCGACGTCCACGGCCCGTTTTCCGAGGTTGGCATATCATCGCGCTTTGGCCGCGCCTGCACCGTTGTCGCGCGCACGCACCGGCGTGCGCAGTCGTTTCCCGAACGGTACCGGCGCCCAGCGCCGCCCGCCTAGACTTCGATGACCGACTCCGTGCCCGACCCCAGTCCCTTATCCCCGTTACCTGCCAACCTGTTTCGCCACGTCCCGTTCCAGCGTTTCTGGGGCACGCGCGTGATGTCTTCCCTGGCTTTCCAGATCCTGTCGGTCGCCATCGGCTGGTACGTGTACTCGCTCACGCACAGCGCGTTCGCACTCGGTCTCGTCGGCCTCGCGCAGTTCGTGCCGATGTTCGCACTGACGCTCGTCGTCGGGCAGGTGGCCGACCGCTACGACCGCCGGCGCATCGCGACGATCTGCCAGGGCGTCGAGGCGCTGGCCGCCGGCGTGTTCCTGCTCGGTGCCGCGCAAGGGTGGCTGGCCGCGCCGGCCGTGTATGCGCTCGCGGCGATCGTCGGCACGGCCCGTGCGTTCGAGTCGCCGTCGGTGTCGTCGCTGCTGCCGGCCGTCGTGCCGCGCACCGACCTGCCGCGTGCGACCGCACTGTCGACGTCGGCGAACCAGGCCGCGCAGATTCTCGGGCCCGCATTCGGCGGGCTGCTGTACGGCGTGGGCGCGCCCGCCGCATTTGGCACGAGCGTCGTCGCCTTCGCGATCGCGGCGGTGCTGAGCGGCACGATTCCGTTGCGCAGCGCACCGCCCGCCCGCGAGCCGGTCACGCTGCGCTCGGTGTTTTCGGGCATTGCGTTCATCCGGCGCGAGCCGGCGATTCTCGGCGCGCTGTCGCTCGACCTGTTCGCGGTGCTGTTCGGCGGCGCGACCGCGCTGCTGCCGATCTATGCGCGCGACATCCTGCAGGTCGGCCCGTGGGGGCTCGGTGCGCTGCGTGCGGCGCCCGCGGTCGGTGCGCTCGCGGGCACGCTGTGGCTCACGCGATTTCCGCTGAAGGGGCGACCGGGCCGCGCGATGTTCGGCGGCGTGATCGCGTTCGGCATCGCGACGATCGTGTTCGGGTTGTCGCGGCACTTCGCGCTGTCGCTTGTCGCACTGGCAGCACTCGGCGCATCGGACGTGGTCAGCGTCGTCGTGCGGCTGTCGCTCGTGCAACTGCGCACGCCCGACGACATGCTCGGGCGCGTGAGCGCGGTCAATTCGCTGTTCATCGGTACGTCGAACCAGCTTGGTGAATTCGAATCGGGCGTGACGGCCGCATGGTGGGGGGCGCCGGCCGCGATCGTCGTCGGCGGTACGGCGACGATTCTGGTCGCGCTCACGTGGATGCGGTTGTTTCCTCAACTCACGAACATGAAGTCGCTCGAGCGCGACGCGTGACGTGTGACGCGTCGTGCGCCACACGTCACACGTACGGTCGCGCCGAAGCAATCAGAAGATCCGGTGCCCGAGCCACCACCCACCGGCTGCGAACAACGCAGCCGCGGGCAGTGTCAGCACCCACGCCCACACGATGTTGCCGGCCACGCCCCAGCGCACGGCCGACAGCTTCTGCGTCGCACCGACACCGACGATCGCGCCGGTGATCGTGTGCGTGGTCGACACCGGAATGCCGAGGAACGACGCGAGGAACAGCGTCATCGCACCGCCGGTTTCCGCACAGAAGCCACCGACCGGCTTGAGCTTCG